>JBOFSK010000066.1:0-3209 GCA_051651505.1 Aeromonas sp. | reverse complement strand
GGTTTAAACATAGTGGTGACGGCGCCCTCTCAAGCAACGGTGGCGACCCTGTTTGCCCATGCTGCTCGCGCCTTGGACACCACTCCGGAGCAGTTGGCAGGGCTGACCTATTGCTCACCAGATCGGCTGGTGCACGAGGCGTTACAACCTGACTTACTGCTGGTAGATGAAGCTGCCGCGATCCCGACTCCCTTGCTTGAGGCCATGCTGCTCCGCCATAGCCGCATTGTTTTTGCCACCACCGAGCACGGCTACGAGGGCACGGGGCGCGGTTTTCACCTGCGCTTCAAGCGAGTGCTGGATAGTCAGACTCCTGACTGGCAAGAGATCCACCTTAGTGAGCCGATCCGCTGGGGGGCGCGCGATCCCCTTGAACCATTGGTGTTTCGTTTGCTCGGTCTTGATGCCGAAGTGGCAACCCCTTTGCCTGCGACCAGTCCGTGCTGGCGGTTGATCGGGCAGGCGGCGTTGGCCGATGACGAAGCGCTGCTTAAGCAGCTGTTCGGTCTGTTGGTATTGGCTCACTACCAGACCACCCCGAGCGATCTTAGGTCCCTGCTGGAGGGGCCGGATCTCGATATTCACCTGCTGGAGCAGAGCGGGAGCTTATTGGGGGTTGCGCTGGTGGCACGGGAGGGGCAAATCGAGCCCGAGCTTGCCACCGAGATCTGGGCTGGCCGCCGCCGCCCACGGGGTCATTTGCTGCCACAGTCACTGCTGGCCCATGCCGGTTTTAGCATGGCGGGGGCCCGCAGTTACGCCCGGGTGATGCGGATTGCCATTCACCCCGAGCGACACCGCGACGGGTTGGGTTCGCAATTGCTGACCAGGTTGGAGGCGCACTACCGGAGCGTGGGGCTGGATTATCTGGGCGCTGCCTTTTCGGCCAGCGCCGATCTGCTCCCCTTCTGGCGCAAGGCGGGATTAGTTGTGTTGCGTATCGGTCTGCAGCGGGATGCTGCCAGTGGCTGCCACGCGGCCTTGCTGCTCAAGGCCCTTAACAGCGAGCGCGAGCCCGAGTTAGCTCAGTGGCAGCAACGCTTTGTGCGTCAACTACCGACCTTGCTAGCGGGTGAGTTGAAGACGTTGGCGCCAGAGGTAGTGTGGCAGTGTCTGCAAGGCGGTGAGCCGGTGCAGCCCGCAGCTGACCCGTTTGCCCAGGATGAGCTTGCATGCTTTGCCTACCACCACAAGCCCTTCGAGCTTTGCCAATCCAGTCTACAGTGGTGGCTTGCGGGCAATCTGGCGCAGCTGGCCTCACTGACGCTGGCGGAACGTCACCTGCTGATCACCGCCATCTGGCAATATGCCGACTGGGGGCAACTGGCTGCTCACTTACAACTGGCGGGCAAGCCGGGGGTCATCAAGGCGCTGCGAGCCCTATTAACCCGTCTGCTCGATACGCCTACCATTCGATAGGCTGACCTTGCCAGTCGAGGTAGCTGAGCTGGCCATCAGGTTGCAACTGATTCATCAGGCTAACCAGATGGTCGGCCACCTGTTGCGGCGTGTGCAGCGCCCCGGCGGGGACATTCCCGTGAAATGGCCGGGAGAGGGGGGTATCTGTGGTGCCCGGATGAAATGCCAGCAGTTTGACCCCGGGGGCGCGGCGGGCAAGTTCAATCGCGGCGCACTTGAGTAGCATATTGAGGGCGGCCTTGGCAGCGCGATAGCCATACCAGCCGCCGGCACGGTTATCGCCGATACTGCCGACACGGGCACTGAAAACCGCGATGTTGCAAGGATTTTTCCCCAATAGTGGCAGTAGCTGAGTGATCCAGCGCAGTGGAAGCAGGGCGTTGATCTGATAAAGATGGGTCATGGCCGCCATATCAAGCGCCTCCAGTCGCTTCTCCGGGGTGATCTGGCCCTGATGCAACAGGCCATTGCAGATCACGATATGGCGTAACTCAGAGGTAAGGTGACTGATCCGGGCCACGCAGTCGGTTAATTGTGGGTCGCTGTAATCACAGTTAAGCCAGTGCAGATGCGGGTGGGTAAGTTCCGCTGGCGCGGCCTTGCGGCTGATCGCTATCACAGGGTTAGCCCCTGCAGCCAACCAGTGAGCAACCAGCGCTTGGCCAATTCCACCACCGGCCCCAATGATCAGAACTGAATGTGTCATGACAGCTCCCTGGTTTGAGTGAGGCTTCCAGGTAAGGGGTACGTGCCCCCTAGGTGTCCAGATCAGTGCTTATTCAGGATGAGGTTGCCGAGGATCCTGGCGCCTGTGCGGGGATAATCACGGGTGTCACCACAGCGGTGGCTTGTTTGAGGCAGGGGTGCTGGGTGGCGAGGGTGCTCAACGGCATGCAAGGGGTGGGCAGACCGATGGGGACGGGTTCGCCAAGAAACTTGGGCCCCTTGTCCAGCACATAGAGATCGAGCAGCCCCATCAGGCGGGCAAAGACTTCTCGTACCCGGGTGCGGATCCCTTGATAGGCGCTGGGATCCTTGGCATTGAAACCCACGGCATCGATGCCGAAATGGCGGGCAATAAAAATGGCTCGTTCGTTATGAAAACCCTGAGAGACCACGGTAAAGCGATCCTGACCGAATACCTCCTTGGCCCGCACCACCGAGTCCAGGGTGCGGAATCCGGCAAAATCCATATAGATGGCGGCGGCGGGAATTCCGGCCTGGATCAGGGCCCGGCGCATTTGGCGTGGCTCATTGTATTGTAAGGTAGCGTTGTCCCCCGAGACGATGATGAAGTCCACTTTGGCGTGGTTGTAGAGCTCGGCGGCAGCCTTGATGCGGTACTTGAAGTAGTGATTGGGGCCCCCGCCGATCAGGTATTTTGAGGTGCCCAGCACGACGGCGACTCGGTTATAGGGCACGTCACTGACCCGATCAAAGGTCGCATGGCGTGCATCCGAGATGATCCACTCGCTATAGGCTAGCAAGGAGGCGATCAGGGCCAGCAGTACAGCGAAGCAGGCGAGGAGGATCTTGGCAAACTTCTTCATGCGTGGCGCGATCTGAGTCTGAAGTTGAGGGTGGCTAGGGGCATTCTATTACAACTGGGGCGCTGGCGTCAGGCGGGATAAGCGCCAGGGTGGTGATTTTTGCCGAGTATATCGAGCCCTCTTAAGCCCTCTATGATGGTTTGGTGTGCTGTGTGGCCAGCGTCAGCAAGTGGCTGCGTGATGGCTTGAGATTGCCGCCGAGATCGGGCCAGGGGAGCCAGTGGTCGGGCACCATAAAGC
>JBOFSK010000065.1:0-1712 GCA_051651505.1 Aeromonas sp. | reverse complement strand
TTAGCGAAAAGCTAACCAAATAGCGGAGCGGTAGTTCAGTTGGTTAGAATACCGGCCTGTCACGCCGGGGGTCGCGGGTTCGAGTCCCGTCCGCTCCGCCACACATTAGAAAGCCCAGTCGAAAGACTGGGCTTTTTTTCGTCTCTAGCCTGCTTGTCCTGCCCATATTCACCTTCACTCCTTGTGCCTGCACGTGTAACCCTGGTCAATTCTGATGAGGGTAGCGCTAAAATCCATTCGAGTATGATTACGGGCATTAGCTGCATTACACTAGCCCTTGAGACAGGCAATCACGCTAAGATTGAGTCGCCGCGCGTCAGGCAGCAATGACATAGCTTGCCATTGCTGCCAGGAGTGGCTATCCGCCACCACTTTCATTTATTTCATCCTGGTTTGCTTCACCGGCAACCGGCTTTGGTACAGGACGTGAGCAAATGCTGATTCAACACATTCGTTTTGCTGATCGGGATGGGTTGTGGCAGATCCGCTGTCAGGATGGGGTCATCAAGGCCATCGAGCCCCATGACGAGTACGCAGTAGCGGGCCGGGTGCTGGACGGGGAGGGCGGTCTGGCGATCGCCCCCTTTATCGAACCCCACATTCACCTCGATACCACCCAGACTGCGGGCGAGCCGAGTTGGAATATATCTGGCACTCTGTTTGAGGGGATAGCGCGCTGGGCTGAACGCAAGGCGCTATTGACCCATGACGATGTGAAACAGCGCGCTATCCAGACACTGAAGTGGCAGATCGCCAACGGCATCCAGTTTGTCCGCACCCATGTTGATGTCTCCGACCCCAATTTGGTTGCCCTGAAGGCGATGCTGGAAGTGCGGGAGGAGATGAAGGAGTGGGTGGAGCTGCAAATTGTCGCCTTCCCGCAGGAGGGGATCCTCTCCTACCCCAACGGCAAGGCATTGCTGGAGGAGGCGCTCAAGCTGGGGGCCGACGTAATCGGGGCGATCCCCCATTTCGAGTTTACTCGGGAATATGGGGTCGAAAGTCTGCATTACATCTTCGATCTTGCCGATAAGTATCAGCTTCTGGTCGATGTGCACTGCGACGAAATCGATGATGAGCAGTCCCGCTTTATCGAGACCCTGGCGACCCTGGCCTACGAGCGTGGTATCGGCCATCGGGTGACAGCCAGCCATACTACCGCCATGCACTCTTACAACGGGGCCTATGCTTCCCGCCTGTTCCGGCTGCTCAAGATGGCAGACATCAACTTCGTGGCCAATCCGCTGGTGAACATTCACCTGCAGGGGCGCTTCGATACTTATCCCAAGCGCCGCGGTATCACCCGGGTGAAGGAGATGCTGGAGGCGAACATCAACGTCTGCTTCGGTCACGACGACGTGTTCGATCCCTGGTATCCGATGGGGACGGCCAACATGCTGCAGGTGCTGCACATGGGGCTGCATGTGTGCCAGATCATGGGCTACGAGCAGATCAACGATGGTCTGAAGCTGATCAGTAGCCACAGCGCTCGCACCCTGAACGTGCAGGATCGCTATGGTATCGAGGTGGGCAAACCGGCCAACTTGCTGATCTTGCCCGCTGATAGCGGTTTTGATGCGGTGCGTCGTCAGGTGCCGGTGCGCTATTCAATCCGTCACGGCAAGGTGATCGCCCAGACCCGTCCGGCCCAGACCGAAATCGTGCTGGATCAGTCGGAGTCGATTGATTTTCGCCGCTGAGTGTCTCATCAG
>JBOFSK010000064.1:0-2156 GCA_051651505.1 Aeromonas sp. | reverse complement strand
AATAAAGCTCTTATTAGTCAATTGGTTATTTAGCAAAAACAAGATTAGTCCAAATTGACATGGATGTCGGCAAACAACCGCTAATTGCTCGCCATCACTCCCATTTCTGATAGAGGGTGGGGGCATCCAACTGTTGGATAAACGGTTGATAATCAATCCCCGTCGCCAGTACAAACTCGGTCAGCAGACAACGACACACCCGCAACAGCTCAGCCCCCTGCCAGGGTTTTTCAAGGTAGTGATCGATACGAGCCAGATTGACGGCTGCGATAGTATCCTTGTGGGTCGCCTGTCCGGTCAGTAGGATTTTACGTGTATGTGGGAAACGGCCATCGCGGCCAATCAAGGTCAGTAACGCCACGCCGCTCATGCCGGGCATCACATGATCCGACACCACCAGTGCCACATGCTCACCCGCTTCATCCAACTCATCGATCAGTGCCAAACACTCCTGCGCCGACTCGCACTCCTCTATCCTGACCCAACTAGACAGCGGGGCCAGATCACGGCTGATCGCATTAAGCACCGCTTGCTGATCATCCACACATATCAGATTTATCTTGTCCATATTCCCTCGGTAATCTCACCTTGAATGCCGTTAGGCCAGGTTCGCTAACCAGCGAAATCTCGCCGCCATAGCTGGTCACTACCCGCTCGGCAATGGCCAACCCCAGACCAAGTCCGAACGAGAGCCCGCCGCGCTTGGTCGTGACATTGGGCTTGAAGATACGGGGTTGTAACTCGGGGGGGATGACCGGGCCATTGTTCGCCAGGGTCACCTCAATCCACTCGTCATGGCTGCGACAGTCGAGCCAGATCTTCGGCTCGTGGGTCGCCTGCAGGGCATCAAGGGCATTTTTCAGGATATTAGCCCAGACCTGCACAAGCTCTGCTTCATTGGCACATATTCGCGGATCGCCCTCCAGCACAGGCTCAACCTGAACCTGCCGCAGCGAACTTTGCAGCAATGCCAGCGCCTGCTCCAACGTATCGCGCACCCTGACACCGTGGCGACGCTCTCCATCGCCGCCCCCCAACTGCTTGACGGATCGCACAATCGCTGCCGCATGTTGTGCCGCCAACTGCATATCGTGACAGTCACGACCCAGCTGCCAGTAGTGGGCGACCCCCAACAAATCCCGCACTCGCGCCCGGGTGGGCGATTCGCCATTGAGGATCCGCGCCAACAGCTTGGCCGGCTCGCAAGCCAGCCTGAACTGCACCTCCAGCTGCCGGGCATCCCTTCTCACTTCGGCGCTGGAGCTTAACTGTCCAGCCTGCAACCCTTGCTGAAACAGGCGATACTCCCTCGGATAATGCTGCCGCAGCAGATCGTCCACAAAATCGATCACGCTGCTCCCATTGCGTGTCACCACGCCGATGGCGTTATTAAGCTCATGGGCCAAGCCTGCCGCCAACTGACCAAGCAGGCTGAGTTTTTCTGCCTCCAGCAGCCGTCGTTGTGTACGCGTGCGTTCCAGATAAGCATGATTGACCTTGCGCTGACGCTGGGCCAACTCGGCCATGATCACTGGCATAAATTGATCGGCCAGTGAACCGAACCGCTCGGGCTCAACGGGCAAGGTGTCACGATCGAGCCAAGCCAGCTCACACGGCTCCAGTGCTACCAGCCGGCAATAGCTGGTGCCTCGGGAGAAGAAACTGTGCACCCCCAGGTAGTTGCCGGCCTCCACCGTCATGATCGGCACCCGCTCGTGCGGGGCCATGTTCTCGGCCATATTCTCGACAATGATAGTGCCTTCCACCCGGCCGCTGCGTAGCAGATAAAGCCGCTCATTGTGCTCCCCCTGCTCCAGTAACTGCGCACCCGCGGCCAAACTACGCTGACGCAAAGGATCGCAAAAATAGCGCAGATGCAGGGGGTGAAGCTCGCTCATGACATAAACCCGATAGCATTGAGCAACGCCACCATCGCCAGACAGAGCAAGAATCCGACCGCCCCGCAACTGACCCCTACCAGTGCCATCTGGCGGGTATCTACGTTACCACTGGCGTGGGCCAGCGCATTGGGCGGCGTGCTGATAGGCAGCGCCATCCCCAAGCTGGCGGCGAACGTCACACTCAAGATCAGCCCCATACTGCCTCCGACCGCCTCAAGATCCAGCGATGCCCCGAGGGCGGCGACCATCGGCAGT
>JBOFSK010000063.1:0-1961 GCA_051651505.1 Aeromonas sp. | reverse complement strand
GCCCAGCGGGTATGGGCGATACCAGTACCGCCATGGACGGACTGCTCGTCGAGCGCCTTGGCCAGCTCGGCCACCTTGCCCAGACGGCGAACCCGCTGCAGCGGCTGGTTGGCGCTGAACACCGCCACACCGGCGGAATCATAACCGCGGTACTCCAGACGGCGCAGGCCCTCTACCAGAATTTCAGCCACATCACGTTGAGCTACAGCCCCGACGATGCCACACATACACTTCTCCTTGAGATGCAAAAACGTTGATTCGATTATGTTCCGTGCTCTGTATCAGCAGGCGAGCGGGGCACAGATAAGCTGGATGCCCTGAGCCTGAATGTGTTCTCTGGCCTCGTTGGCCAAGCCATCATCGGTGATGACGGTCTGAATGCTCGACCAGGGCAGCTCAAGATTAGGGATCTTGCGGCCGATCTTTTCCGACTCGACCATCACAATCACCTCCCGCGATACCTCGGCCATCACCCGTGACAAGCCCACCAGCTCGTTGAAGGTGGTGGTGCCCCGCGCCGGATCGATACCGTCGGCACCGATAAAAAGCTGGTCGAAGTCGTAAGATCGCAACACCTGTTCCGCCACCTGACCCTGAAAGGATTCGGAGTGAGGGTCCCAGGTACCACCGGTCATTAACAGGGTTGGCTCATGCTCAAGTTCACGCAAAGCAGCCGCCACATTGAGGGAGTTGGTCATTACGATCAGGCCGCGCTTGTTACCCAGCATGGGGATCATGGCACGGGTGGTGCTACCGCTATCGATGATGATGCGATTGTGATCGCGGATCCGCTCGGCAGCAGCACGGGCTATAGCGAGCTTTCGATTCGAAACTTGTTCGAGGCTGACCTCGACCACCATCTCATTGGGGACAGGAACGGCACCACCATAACGGCGCAACAGCAGACCACCGGTCTCCAGCACCGCTAGATCTTTACGAATGGTCACTTCAGAGGTAGCAAAGTGTTTGGCGAGAGCATCGACACTCACTTCACCCTGCTGTTGTACCAGGGTCACTATGGTATGGCGACGTTGTTGAGTATTACGTTTAGTCATCTTTTAGGTTTCGACTCGAAAGAACATCGAAATATTAGCGCCTTTTTGGCAAAAATAACACCCTAAATAGCTTACGATTTGCTGCGATGGCTGAATCGGGCGATAACCGACCCCTTCACACTCAAGGTACAAGGCGGCACTATGCTGCTTTAGCTAACGATTCCACTTCATCTATTTGCTCAAGGTAATACTATGTTCCGCCTGATTATCTCCTGCTTGCTGGCCACCAGCCTGATCGCGGCATGGCCCGCCTCCGCTGCCAGCAGCTGTGTGCTCTATGCTGACGGCAATGGCAAGATCCTCTCCAGCTCCGGGGATTGCGCCACCCCACTGCCGCCCGCGTCCACCTTCAAGATCCCGCTCGCGCTGATGGGTTACGACAGCGGCTTTCTGGTGGATGAAGAGCATCCCGCACTGCCCTACCAACCAAGCTATGACGGCTGGCTGCCAGCCTGGCGCGAAACCACCACCCCGCGCCGCTGGGAAACCTACTCGGTGGTCTGGTTCTCCCAGCAGCTCACCGAATGGCTGGGAATGGCGCGTTTCCAGCAGTATGTCGACCGCTTCGACTACGGCAACCGGGATCTATCCGGCAATCCGGGCAAGCAGGATGGCCTGAGTCAGGCCTGGCTCAGCTCAAGCCTCGCCATCAGTCCGGAGGAGCAGGCCCATTTCCTTGGCAAGATGGTGAGCGGTAAGCTGCCGGTCTCGGCGCAAACCCTGCAGCACACCGCCAATATCCTCAAGGTGAGCGAGATCGACGGCTGGCAGATCCACGGCAAGACCGGCATGGGCTACCTGAAGAAGCAAGATGGCAGCCTCAACCGCGATCAGCAGATCGGCTGGTTCGTCGGCTGGGCCAGCAAACCGGGCAAGCAGCTGATCTTCGTCCATACCGTGGTGCAA
>JBOFSK010000062.1:0-3322 GCA_051651505.1 Aeromonas sp. | reverse complement strand
CTGGCAGCCAACCCGCCGGAAGCGGCCCACCTCAAGGGCTTTGAGCTCAAAGAGTGGGCCGGGCTCGGTTTTTTGCGCGATCTGAGCCCGATGGCTGACCACCTCGGCTGGTACAAGCAACTGCCCACCATGGTACGGGCGACCCTCAGCCAGCACGGCGCCCTGATGGCAGTGCCCACCGGCATCCACAAGGTCAACTGGCTGTGGCTTAACCGCAGAATCTTCGAGCAACAAAAGCTGACCCCCCCTGATAACTGGACCCAATTTATCCAGGTCGCCGAGCAGCTTAAACAGCAGGGTATCACCCCGCTTGCCATCGGCAACGAACCCTGGCAACTGGCAGTGCTGTTTGAAACAGTGGCGCTGGGTGAAGGGGGCAAAGCCTTCTATCGCAAGGCATTTATCGAACAGGACAGCACGACCTTAACCGGCCCCGAGATGGTACGGGTGCTGGCTCGCTTTCAACAGTTACGGGCTTATGTGCCGCAGAGCTACGCGACGCTTAAGTGGAACCAGGCGACCAACCTGCTGGAGAGCGGGGGCGCCGCCATGCAACTGATGGGGGACTGGGTAAAGGGGGAGCTGAGCGCAAACAACTACCGGCCCGGTGAAGATATTGCCTGCCTGCCAAGCCCGGGCAGCCAGGGACTATTTAGCTACAACCTCGACTCCATCGCCATGTTCAAGCAGCGTGGCCCGGCCCAGTTGCAGGCCCAGGGGGATCTGGCTCAACTGCTGATGACACCGCACTTTCAGCAGGAGTTCAACCGGGCGAAGGGATCGATCCCGGCCCTCACCCACCCTGATATGAGCAAGTTTGATCGCTGTGCTATTCGTTCCTATGAGGACTTTATCCAGGCAGAGCAGCAAGATAATCTGCTGCCCAGCATGTCAGAGGGGATGGCAACCTCCACCAATATGCGTCAGGCCATCTTCGACGTGCTCGGTAACTTTTTCAACGACACCAAGGGCGACCCGCAGCAGACGGCGCTGCAACTGGAGCGGGCGATGCGCTCGACCCGCTGATCCGGGCAAATGACCAAGCGACCAACATGACAAAGGCGGAATTGATCCGCCTTTGTGGTTGCATCGTCATCCGGTTCAAGATTTATCGTTCTCGTCTTCATCCTCATCGTAATAGTCGCTGAGCTCAATCCAGAGCCCCAGCCCGACCATCACCAAGGAGCCAAACCAGGTGCCGGTATTCCCGATCGGGCTGCCCAGCACTATCATGGCGAAAGACAAGAACCCCATCCCTGCGTAAGCCTGCAATCTGCCGTATGAAGGTTGCATATTCACCTCCCTGTTGAATATGGTGCAATTTTTATATTACTCGACCGCCACGGACTGGATAGAGCGCAGTAACACTTTGGTTACATATGCTAGCTAGCAGGTCGTTTATTTGCTTATTTTTTAGCCCTGAGTATCATTGGCAGCGAATTAGAGTGAAGGTTGATAATTGATGAGTGATTTATTCTGCGATGCAACCCATGAGTTGGACGCAATCGGGCTACGCTGCCCGGAACCCGTAATGATGGTGCGCAAAAAAGTCCGGCTGATGGCGGATGGCGAGACCCTGCTGGTCAGCGCTGATGACCCTTCCACCACCCGGGATATCCCGAGTTTCTGCCGCTTTATGGATCACACCCTGATCGCCAGCGAGACAGCGCACATCCCCTACCGCTATTTGATCCGTAAGGGTCATTGAGCCTCATACCGGAGCACGCCATGACAACCATAACCCGGATCGGCACCACCCAGCGCTGGTCAGATGTGGTCATCCACAACGGCACCCTTTACGTGGTGGAAATCCCCGCCAGTGAAGAGGCCGATATCCACCAGCAGACCCGTGAAGTGCTGAGCAGCCTTAAATGCTTGCTGGAAGCCAACGGCTCCGGCGTCGACAAGATCCTGATGGCTAACATCTATCTGAAGGATATCGCCGATATCGCGGCCTTCAACGCGCAGTGGGACAGCTGGATCCCGGCTGGCACCGCACCGGTACGCGCCTGCGTCCAGGCTCAGCTCGCCCACCCAGGCTACAAGGTCGAAGTGCAGCTGACGGCGGCTGTCTAAACAAAGTGGGATGCCTGGATCCCCTGACGCAAACACCGCACCGGTACGCGCCTGCGTCCAGGCTCAGCTCGCCCACCCAGGCTACAAGGTTGAAGTGCAGCTGACGGCGGCGGTATAAGCCGCGCTGGCTAACCGAGGCACCAATAACAAGGCCCCGCCATCACTGGCGGGGCCTTTTCGTTACCACAAACCGGAACGACTTAAGCAGTCGGGCTCAGGGTAATGGTCACGCGACGGTTTTGGGCTTTGCCATCAGCAGTGCTGTTGGAGGCAACCGGCTGATCCGGGCCCACCCCGTAGGTGGCGATACGGCTGCCAGTTACGCCCTGGCCCATCAGCTGGGCCGCAACGGCGTCAGCGCGCTCACGAGAGAGCTTCATGTTCAGCTCGCGGGAGCCGGAGCTATCGGTGTGACCCACCACATTGACCCGGGTCTTGTTGAACTCGGCAACCACCAGCGCCACGCCGGACAAGGTGTTGGCACCGGCCGCTTTCAGCTGGGAGCTGGCGCTGTCGAAGGTGACATTGTTTGGCATGTTAAGGATCAGCTCGTTGCCATTGCGGGTGACGCTAACGCCGGTACCCTGCAGCTTCTGGCGCAGCTTGGCTTCCTGCACATCCATGTAGTAACCGATACCACCGCCCAGTGCCGCACCGGCCGCTACACCAGTCAGGATCCCCTTCTTGCGGTCACCCTTGCTGGAAGAGAGCGCCCCCACGGCGGCACCGGCAGCGGCACCAGCCAGCGCGCCCCAGGCACCTTTAGAGGTCTGGGATTCACCCGTGTAAGGGTTGGTGGTACAGCCACTCAGGGCAATAGTGAGTGCCAGAGCGGGCACCAGGATTTTGGATCGCATAAAAAACCTCGATAAAAGCAATCCGGCACCATGCCGGGGGCCGGATTGTAACGCGCTCCTACGCCATTGTCTGACGCAAGCCTGAATGGTTGGTGAGAGTGGTGTTTTTTTACGCGAAAAGCGACCTTAAGCAAGATTAATGGGTGACGAACGCAGCCCATTGCAGCCAGATTAGCGCGGCTGCTGACACTCTGCGTGGCAAGGACAACTGACCAGATGATCGTTCACCATGCCCACCGCCTGCATGAAGGCGTAGCAGATGGTGCTGCCGACGAAGGTGAAGCCCAGCTTCTTGAGGGCCTTGGCCATGGCATCCGACTCCGGTGAGGTGGCGGGGATATCGCCGTTGCCCTGCCGCCGATTGACCATGGGGACGCCGCCGACGAAGC
>JBOFSK010000061.1:0-4178 GCA_051651505.1 Aeromonas sp. | reverse complement strand
GCGGCCTTTCCATCAGCGAGTTAGTCACTACCGCTTGGGACAGTGCCCGCACCTTCCGTGGCTCCGACAAGCGGGGCGGTGCCAATGGCGCCCGCATCCGGCTGGCACCGCAGAAAGATTGGCCGGGTAACGAGCCGGTACGGCTGGCGAAGGTGCTGGCAGTCTATGACCAGCTGGCGGCCGAGTGTGGCGTCAGCGTCGCGGATCTCATCGTACTGGGAGGCAACCTGGCTATCGAGCAAGCGGCGCAGGCGGCCGGAGTGACGGTGAGCGTGCCGTTTGCGCCGGGTCGGGGCGATGCCACTCAGGCCCAGACCGATGTTGCCTCGTTCGAGGTGCTGGAACCGTTGGCTGACGGTTTTCGCAACTGGTTGAAGCAGGACTATGTGGTGACGGCGGAGGAGCTGTTGCTGGACCGCGCCCAGCTGATGGGGCTCACCGCCTGCGAGATGACGGCGCTGGTGGGCGGGATGCGGGTGCTTGGCACCAACCACGGCGGCACTGCGCACGGGGTCTTTACCGACCGACTGGGGGTGCTCAGTAACGACTTCTTCGTCAATCTGACCGACATGACCTACCAGTGGCTGCCCAAAGCTGGCAACCTCTACGAGATCCGTGATCGCCAAAGCGGTGCGCTGAAGTGGACGGCCACCCGGGTGGATCTGGTGTTTGGTTCCAACTCGGTGCTGCGCGCCTATGCCGAGGTCTATGCCCAGGATGACAACAAAGAGAAGTTTATCTGCGACTTCATTACGGCCTGGAACAAGGTGATGAATGGGGATCGCTTCGATCTGCTGGGCTAGCGCTTGCTTGCGTTAACTTATGTCCTTCAGCCCCGTCCACCTCAGGTGGGCGGGGCTTTTTGCTGCCTGCTTTGCTGATCTGCCCGGCATCCCTGCTCGACCGGCCAGCGGTATCATGTAACATGCTGATTTGTTGATGATGTCCCGCCATCCCGTTGACAAGGAGCCTCCCCATGCTGGAAATGCAGATCCAACCCCGCTTTCAAGAGACAGACGCCCTCGGCCATATCAATAACACTGTGCCAGCGGTCTGGTTCGAATCGGCGCGAGACCCCCTGTTTAGGATCTTCTCCCCCGAGCTGGATGTGGATAACTGGCATCTGATCATCGCGGGCTACCAGGTGCAGTTCAAACGGGAGCTGTTCTACGGCGAGTCGGTTACCATCAAGACCGGGGTGCGCCGCATCGGCACCTGCTCCTTCACGGTCTGGCAGGAGGCCTGGCAGGGCGGCGAACTGGCCGTCACCGGCGAAACGACCCTGATCCATTTTGACTACCGGGCCCGCCAATCCCTGCCCTTGAGCGATGCTCACCGGGAAGGGCTGCGGGCCTGGCTGACAGAGCGTTAACTACGGGCCGGATGGCCCATCACAGGAGTGCTATGTACCACTTAATGCGCCACACAGCGATCGCGCTGACCCTGGGATTTTGCTCCCTCCCTTCTCTGGCGGCGTCTCTTGGCGAGCAGTTTGCCCTGATGGAGAAGGGGGCTGAGAGCGCCCTCGATACCCGGCTGTTTAGCTATAACGGCGTCGATATCAAGGCCTGGATCGATGGCGCCCCCGTCATCATCGCCGTGCCCATCATGAACGAGCAGGGCAAGTTGGAAGGGGAGAGCCGCTACTACTTCAAGGGCGGCAAGCTGTTCGGGGTCAAAGAGCCCGCCGCCCAGTTCGCTTTTGACAACATCGGCAAGCTGACCCAATGGCTGGATGAGCAGGGCCAGCCCGCCGAGTTCATCAGCAAGATGAGCATGCAGCAGCGTCAGGCTTGGCTCAGCAAGCGGGCCGCGGAACTGAGCAGGCTGTTTGCGTCGAGCGCGGCTGAGCAGAAGGCCGCCCAAGGTGGCGTCAAGCTGCAGGGGGCTGATCTCGCTCACTGGCTCTGCAACGGCAAGTTGATGGAGCTCGCCAAGGGTGACAAGGTGCTCTTCGAGCAGGAGACGCTGAAGATGGGCGAACAGGGGATGGAGGGGGTGGTCTCCCTGCGTCAGGACAAGGGGTGGCAGGCGCTGAGCCTCAAGTGTGAGGTGCAGGGCATTCAAGTGACCCGTCTCACCTGGCAGCCGCTGCCGGGGGCCAACAAGCCGCAATAATGAGAAGTAAGATCAACAAGGGGGCCGAGCCGGCCCCCTTGTTGCTGATGGTGGGTAGTAAGGTGCCATGGCGTTGACCAAGGCGCCCCCGGTTTAAGCCTGCCACTCCACCAGTTGATACTGTTTCTTGCCCCGGCGCAGCAGCAGGTAGCGACCAAACAGCCGATCTGCGGCACTCAGCCGTTCATCCTGCTTGAGCGCACCATTGAGGCTGATGGCTCCCGCTACCAGCAGCTCGCGGGCGATGCGTTTGGAGTTTGCCAGACCGCTCTCGACCAGCAGGCTGACCAGATCGATCTCACCGCTCACTGTGCTGCTCGGCATGCCATCTTGCGCCAGCTGGGCCAGATCGCTCTCGCCGAGGCGGGCCACGTCGCCGCTAAACAGCAGCTCGCTGATGCGCTGCACCGCCGCCAGCGCCGCCTTGCCGTGCACCAGTTCGGTCAGCTCGTTCGCCAACACCTGTTGGGCCTGCTTGCGCCCCTGCCGCTGGGCATCTTCCGCCTCCAGCTCGGCAATCTCGGTCAGCGACATAAAGCTGTAGTAGCGCAGGAAGCGGTAGACATCCTCATCTGCGGTGCCGAGCCAGAACTGGTAGAAGGCGTAAGGGGAGGTGAGCGCCGGATCGAGCCAGATTGCGCCCCCCTCGGTCTTGCCGAACTTGGTGCCATCCGCCTTGGTGATCAGGGGCAGGGTCATGCCGTGCACCTGCGCCTGGTGGAGGCGACGGGTGAGATCCATGCCGCTGGTGATATTGCCCCACTGGTCGTTGCCACCAAGCTGCAGGGTGCAGCCGAGTCGCTGGTGCAGCACTGCAAAGTCGTAGGATTGCAGCAGGGTGTAGGAGAACTCGGTGAACGAGATGCCCTGATCCGGGCGGGCCAGTCGCTGGCGCACCGATTCCCGCGCCAGCATGGCGTTGACCGAGAAGTGCTTGCCGATATCCCGCAGAAAATCGAGGGCGGACATCTGCCCCATCCAGTCGCCATTGTTGACCAGTTGCGGAGCGGACAGCCCCTTATCGGCAGGTAGCAACGCCTTGATCTGGGCCGACAGGCTGGCAACCCAACCTAGCACAGTGTCGGCACTGTTGAGGCTGCGCTCGGTCGCCTTGAAGCTGGGGTCGCCGATAAGGCCAGTCGCTCCGCCCACCAGTGCCACCGGGGTGTGGCCCGCCAGCTGGAAGCGGCGCAGCATCAGCAGTGGTACCAGATGACCGATATGCAGGCTGCCGGCGGTGGGATCGAACCCGCAATAGACGGTGCGTGGGGTGGCGAGGTGGTTGGCCAAGGCCGCTGGGTCGGAATTTTGGGCCACCAGGCCGCGCTCGGTGAGCTCGTCGAGCAGATGGGGGTTGATCATGGGGTCTCCAACAGCAGGGGGAAAGCCGTTATCCTCGTTGTTTTGGGGGATGGCCGATATGTCCCTCTGGGGACAGTTTTAGCACTCTCGTGCTAGCATCCTGCCATCGTGGGGAGATGCTCCCTGCCACCGGGGACCCTCCACCATGATTCAACAACCATGACTCAGCCATTCGCCGAAGATGCCTTGACCCGCAGCATGACCGAGGTGGTCGATGCCCTGCACAGCAGCGCCTTTCCGGCGGCGCTGGTGCGGCTGATCCAGCAGCAGGTGGCGTTTGATTGCGCCCTGCTGCTCGGCGTCGGGCTGCGGCCCGTCTACCTCTATGACAACCTTCATCATCAGCGTGACTTGCTGTTTGATCGCTACCTCACCAGCCACTTCAGTCAGGATCCTTTTATGCAGGCGCTGGCCGCCGGCTTACCCGCTGGGGTCTGGACCCTGGCGCAGGTCTCCCGGGGGCGGCTTGATCCCGAATATCGGCACCATTTCTATCAGGCCACCGGCTGGCAGGAGGAGGTGGGGCTGATCCTGCCGGTGCGGGACGGACTGACCCTGATGCTGTTTCTGGGTCGCCTCGACAAGCGCAGCACCTTGAGCCCGCGCGAGCTGGCGAGGCTGGAGCGGCTGTTTCCGCTGGTGCATTCGCTGTGTCGTCAACAGTGGCAGCAGAGCCAGCCACTGCTGGCCCAGAGCAC
>JBOFSK010000060.1:0-1976 GCA_051651505.1 Aeromonas sp. | reverse complement strand
AAATTGTCATGGCAATCTGTGATGGCCGAGATATTCCAGTCGCGTGGAACTCTGATGACAAATTTATTGATATGGCAACCATGACTTGGTTGCCAGAGCAGGAAATCGTTCTGAATTTAATTACTGGCGGGAATTCCCCGATACTTTTTTGCTAATGTTTACTAACAAATACACAAGTTGAGATGTTCTTTCAACCAGGGCGTATCAACCGATGCCCGAAGGAAGATCCCACGAGCACCATTTAGATCCCGATCCATGCGGTTCCCGTCTGCATCTTTAATGACACGAGCGCCGCCAATCTTCTTGATTTCACCAGTCCATGAAACAGTTTTAGAAGTGTAAGCTTCGTTGATATTGGTAAACGCTACCTTGCCAGTCTCCCAAGCCTTCCATTCAAGATGTTTTTTGAACTGGTAGTGATTCAAAGTAAGCATTTGACGAACAGTCTTAGACCTGATTTTTCTGCGAGACTTGCTGACCATTTGAGAAGACTCAAACGAGGGCAGTAGAATCACATCAAAATTATCGACTAAGAACCGCGCGGTTTTGTGATGAAGTTCTTTCACTAAGTGTTGAACTTTTGCCTTTAACCTGTCAGCAGCTTTTTTGAATCGCTTGCGTTGCTTAGACGAGACTTTACTCATTCTTGAAATGAGTTTGTCCAACCTAAAGCAAAGTTTTTGAATCTGAAGATTGGAATCCTTACCAATCCACCCATAGGATGACTCAGAAAAGAATGTCATGAACGTTCTAACACCAGGATCTAAGGCAACCACTCGACCTTGGTTATCGGTCTGAAGTGGCTGCACTTCTTCAGAGACAATCAGATAATACTCACCATAGGCAAGCGTTAATCGACCATCACTAAAGTCTTTGGGCAATGCCTCTTTCAGCTTTGCTTGCCCCAATACTGTGTGATAAATGCCAGTTTCTTTGATTGCAGCTTTAGGAATATAAAGCGACTGCTTCGTATCCTTTCTGCTGCGAAACTGACACCTACAAATCTTTCCAGTTTTCTTAAAGTCTGCTTTAGCTTTTTTGACAGCCAAACAAGCATCTTTAATGGCAATTGATTTAATTTGATAAGGAACAGCCTTAGCCCATTCAGGCAAGGAGTTGAGAATCTCTGTTTTAATCGCCATCCAGTTAGCTTTAGTTCCAGGCGTTTGTAAGTACTTGATTGTCGTGTTGTACACGTAACGACTTACACCAAACCACTGTTTCATTAAAGCTTTTTGATCAGGGCTTAGGAAGATTCGGATCTTCCTTGATCTTCTTGCTGTAGCTTCTAAGTCCGTGCATTCTGCAACTGAAGACGTGAAGGATGGCAAGAAGATCGGCTGTGAGTTCGGACTCTGGGCAGTGAACAGGATTTGAGAGAACCACGATTGAGCCACCGTTTTGTTCTGCCATGAACTGGAAAAGCTCAAACCCGAATCGGCACAACCTGTCTCTACAGGCAATAACAATTGTGAGCTTATCGCCTCGCATAAATCTGACCAGTAAGGCTTGCAATCCTTTCCTTTTGAAGTTGAGTCCACTTCCAATGTCTTTGACGATCTCTGAGTCTGGGTATCGTTCACGCATGAACTCAACTTGTCTTTCAAGATCGTCTTTTTGCTTGGCGGAACTGACTCGACAGTAGCAAACAACGGTAGAGTAAGCTGCATCACGTTGATAGGAGTCAACATCGTAGAGACGTTGACCTGCTTCGTTTTTGATGCTTTTAATCTTCCCATCGTCTGCGTATTTCCTTAAGGTATTTGGGTGCAAACCTAGAAAATTGACTGCTTTTCTAAGTGGTATGTATGCCATATATATATATATATTAGCATATGTTAGCGTTTGTGAGCAAATTAACTACTGTGCCCAAACCTTCCTCAGCGGAACGAAGCGACGAGCGACAGCAAGGCGCGTAGTGCAGCAGGGAGGGGTAGTTCACCAAACCAAGCGAACTCGCTTCGCTTGGTTTGTGT
>JBOFSK010000059.1:0-1434 GCA_051651505.1 Aeromonas sp. | reverse complement strand
GGTTTTTGCAAGGTAAGCAGTTCATCCGAGAGCGATTTCAGATGCAGGCGGTACTTTTCTTGGATGGTCATGGGACCCCTATGGGCCAAGCGTAGCCGTGGAATGGCCCGAGTATAGGCATAGTGCTTGCCAAAAAGAAGTGAGCGCAGGGCTTAACAGGGCAGTGAGCTTTTGGTTATTGGCAAATTGGTTTAGACTGCGCCCCTTGATCCCAATCTGGTCGTGGAAATGATGAATATCCCCAGCTCCGAAATGATAATGCGTTGGTTGCAACAGGCTCGTATCGAGCACTATGTCTGCGATCAGTGTCATGGTATCCACATTGTCTCTTTGCAGTCGGTTGATGGTATTCAGGAAAGCCGGATCTTTGTGGAAGAGGAGGGGCTGCTGTTCTCATCTGAGCTGGAAGTGCGCCCTTCGGCGATGCTGCCGCTGGTGGCTGAATTGGGTCGACTCAATATGCAATATCCATCCCTTAAGGTGTTCCTCGATATCGTAGATGACAACCTGCCACGACTGGTGGTGGGCCATACCGTTTTCACTAAAGCCGGGCTCAGTGTTGAGCAGTTCTTGTTATTTGTGCAAAGCACCATAGCGGCCACCCATGAACTGGTTGCCGAATGTGAACGATCAGGTTTTCTGAATCTCGCAGACATCCAAGTATCTCCTGAATCTGTGCATTAAGTGTGCGAACGAACGGGGCAGAGCAAAAAGCCATTGACGTGGTTAGCGCTTTCACCTACATTACGCCCCGTTCCAGCGCAACAACGCAGCGAACACCGTGTTGGCTGAACACGTTAAACCACAGAACAAAATTTGGTGAGGTGTCCGAGTGGCTGAAGGAGCACGCCTGGAAAGTGTGTATACGGCAACGTATCGAGGGTTCGAATCCCTCCCTCACCGCCAAATTAAACCCGTTGATTTATCAACGGGTTTTTTCATTTCTAGACTGACGTGATGTGTTTCTAGGTTAACTGGGTGGAACAATCATGTATCTGAGTAAAACTGGTTTCGCAACGACTACACGCGTCTCCGGCAGCCGAAGTCATTACGTGTAGTAGTCAAGAAAAATTGACCGTGGCTTGCCCTTCGCTATCCGTACTTCCTTTTGCACCAAGGATCGTCAGCTCGCTGTAGACTGAAATTTGGCTGTGGCAGCTCGCACTCGCGCACTTATCGCGGCTACCCCTGCCGATACTGCCCCCCGCAGTTTCTATCGCTGGATCCGTCATTCCGCACCTGAATTTGGCTTTTTCAGTGCTTGACTGCGATCAGCTGTTCTGATCTATTACTACTTTTGCAGGTAGATCATCATGGCCGCTCCCGCTATCTCTATTCGCAATCTCGATCACCTTGGTTTGGTTGCTGCACTCTGCCAAGAACTGGGGATCGCCCGCATGATTGATGCTGTGCTCCCCAAAACGCCGCCTTTCA
>JBOFSK010000058.1:0-2887 GCA_051651505.1 Aeromonas sp. | reverse complement strand
GGCAGCGCATCCAGTAATGCCCGATAGATTTTCTTTCTGTTGCTGCGCACAAAACGCAGCCGAAAGGTGCGGCGCACCTGGGCGAGATCCGGGCCCGGGAACAGTTCACGGCCCAGCCACCAGGCAAGCGGACGCATGCCAAACCAGCGCAGCCACTTGAGGCGCTGGGCATAACGCTCCTGCTCTTTTGGGGTCTCCAGCAAAAATTCACTCACGCCGTTGACCAGCACCAATCCTTGTACCTTGTGGGGCCGTTGCAGCGCCAGCTCGAGCGCCACCATGGCCCCGAGCGACAGCCCCACCACCCAGGCAGGCTCGGGCTGCGTATCAAGCCAGCTCACCACGTCAGCCGCCAGGGTCGTTACATCAAAGGGCCCCTCTTGTATGCTCTGGCCATGACCACGCAAGTCCAGCGCGACGACCCGATAGTGTTCGCAAAAGCGATCTATCTGCGCCTGCCAGTCCAGACTGGAAGAGCCCAGCCCATGTAGCAGCAGTAACAAGGGCCCCTCCCCTGCGCAGCGCAGTGCCAGGCCGTTGGACTTGCTCACCTGATTGTGACGCATCAGTTCGGTGCCTCTCGACTCATCCTCTGAATCATCTCCGGTTGTATTTAACCCATAACCCCATGGGCACTAACCCACTCAATGCCAATTTAGCCCTCACTGACCAGACTGACGGCCTTGATATAAGCGTAGATCTGCTGCGGTGGTGCCAGCGCCAGACGGGTGGCAGAGCGACTAGTGATCCGCGCCAGCAGTATCTGCTCACCCAGCGCCAACTGCAACAAGGTCTGGCCGGGGCACACCTCGCGCACGGCCAGCAGACGGGTAACGAGACAGTTGGATAGGCTGGAGTGTGCGATGGGAGCGGTGGCGATCACCACATCCCGCCCTGCCACCTTGATCTGCAACGGGCCACTCGCATCCGGTGCATGGCTCATGGTAACCCGCAGCCGTTGCTCGCCAAGCTGCAAGGTCGCCATCTGTTCATCGTCGTCATAGTGAACCAGGGTCGTATTCAGCATCACCCCGGCATCGTCACGACTGGCCAGCGACAGATCAGTACGGGCGAAGATGTCGCTCGGCCGACCTTGCGCCTCGACCTTGCCACCGTCGAGCAGCACCAGCTGATTGCAGAGCAGACTCACCTCCTCCATGGCATGACTGACCAAGATCATCGGTATGCCGCTCTCCTGCTGTAATCCCTTGAGCACATGAGCCTGATGGATCCGGCTGCGCCGATCCAGCGCCGAGAACGGTTCGTCTAGCAGCAGCAGATCGGGCTCGGCCAGCAGGGCCCGTCCCACTGCGACTCGCTGACGTTGACCACCAGAGAGGCCATGGGCTGGCTGCCCCAGCAGATCGGCAAAGCCGAGTCGCACCGCCAGCGCCTCGGGCTGCCAGCGCCCTCGTCCCTGGCGAGCCGCCAATTGCAGATTACCGAGCACCGTCAGATGGGGAAACAGTCGCGAGTCCTGAAATACCAATCCGATGCGGCGCGCTTCGGGCAGCAGTGCGGCGCACTCCCGCCCGCGCCACAGCAAGCGATCCCCTGCTTGGCGATCCAGCCCGGCGATGATCCGCAGCAAGGTGCTCTTGCCACAACCGGAGGGGCCAAACAGACCAAGGATCCCGCCCAGTTCGAGGGTCAGGGCGCAATCGAGGGTAAAGGGGCCAAACTCGCGCCGGGCATTAAGTTGCAGGGCCTGGGGGGGCAAGGTCTGGCCCTGCGGCATAGTGGCTGACTGGCTCATCCGAACAGTCTCCGCTGTCTGCGTTGCAATACCCCGTAGACCAGCACCAGCAGCACCAGCGAGAAACCCATCAGGCCACCAGCCAGATAGTGGGCTTGTCGGTAATCCATCGCCTCCACATGATCAAACAGGGCGATGGAGAGCACCTGGGTCTCGCCGGGAATATTGCCACCAATCATCAGCACTACGCCAAACTCCCCCAGGGTATGGGCAAAACCTAGGGCCGCCGCCATCACAAAGCTGGGCAAAGTCATCGGCAAGATAATGTGAAAGAAGCGCTCTAGTGGCCCGAGCCCCAGGGTGGCGGCAGCCTCCAACTCCTTGTTGCCCATATTAACAAAGGCAGAGGTAAGGGGCTGCACCACAAAAGGCAGTGAATAGAGGATAGAGGCAAACAATAACCCAACAAAACTGAACGCAAGCGGCATACCAAAGGTCGCTCGCCACCAAGCGCCGACGCCATATTCAGGGGAGAAGGCAAGCAGCAGATAAAAGCCCAGCACCGTCGGGGGCAACACCAATGGCAATGCTACCAGTGCTTCCACCAGCGGTCGCAACCTATGTTGACTACGCGATAGCCACCATGCCAGCGGTGGTGACAGGAGTAATAGCACCGCGGTGGTGCACGCGGCCAGCTTGAGGGTAAGCCAGACAGCTTGCAGATCTGCTTCACTCATTTTTCCACTCCTGGCTTATCATAAAGAGCATTACGCCATCAGCGATCCGGGCGAGATTAAGATCCAGCAACCCCATGGGGTGACATCCTCACTGCAGCGACGGAACAACAGATGGCCCATGACGCGGCACGCCATCATCGCGGCAGGGCATAGCCTGCCGCCTTAATGACTTGCTGACCTGGCCCTTTGAGCCAGGTGACCAACGCCTCCACCGCCGCCCCTTTCTTCAATACCAATCCCTGCTGTTCAATGGCGGGGTAGAAGTGGGCAGGCACCGCCCAAGCTTCGCCGGTCTTGCCTGCTTCCACCAGATTAGCCCAGGCGACAAAGCCCATACCCGCGTTGCCGGTATCGACAAATTGCCAGGTCTGGCCGATGTTGGCGCCGGTCAGCAGCCGGTATTGCTTGGGATCGATCTTGAGATGGGCCAAGGTCGCCATGGCAGCCGCGCCGT
>JBOFSK010000057.1:0-11431 GCA_051651505.1 Aeromonas sp. | reverse complement strand
ACAGGCTCTCGGCGCCAAATAGCCGCAACGAAAAGATGTAGGAAGAGATGGCAATGCTGGCCCCGATCAGCACAGGCCCCAGGGTCAGGATCATCCAGTACATGGCAAATGCCTGGGCCAACGGGCGGCTCTGGGTGGATCGCCAGATGTAGTTGAGGTTCTTGTCGATGGCAGAGATAAGCATCAATGCCACCACCACCAGCGCCCCCACCCCTACCGCCGTGGTATTGGTGGCATTGGCGACGAACCCATCGATGTACTCCTTGAGCACATCCCCTGCCGTTGGCACAAAGTTGTGATAAACAAACTGCTCCATCTCCTGCTTGAGGCTCTGGAACACCGGAAAGGCGGACATCATGCCAAATACTACGGCAATCATGGGTACCAGGGAGAGCAGGGTGACATAGGCCAGATAACCGGCAGTGACCGTCAATCTGTCCTGTTGGAAACGGCCCCAGACAAACTGGGCGAAGTGGCGACCATCGTGATGGATAAAGTAAAGGGCGTGAGCCAACCGGCCGCGAATGTGCTGCTGCATCTTGTTTCTCGTCAAGGTCATCGTAAGGTTATTGTGTCAGAGGGGAGCCAGGCTTGACCACCTTTGGCGACGAAGAGCCCGCCGAGCCGACCTTGCACCATTACCAGTAGCCCAAACAAAAACGGCCCCGATGACGGGGCCGCGCTGCCACGCTCAAGAGAGCATATAGTCCGTCGGCAGCTCGATGCGCGCGACCCCGGAAGCCACCGCCGCCAGCGCCACGGCACGGGCAACCCGCGGCAGCAGGCGCGCATCCATCGGCTTGGGGATCACATAGTCCTTGCCAAAACTGAGCGCACTGACCCCGGCGGCGGTCAGCACCTCGGCCGGCACCGGCTCTTTGACCAGACCACGGATCGCCTCGACCGCAGCGATCTTCATGGCATCGTTGATGCGGCTGGCGCGGGCATCGAGCGCCCCGCGGAAAATAAAGGGGAAGCAGATCACGTTGTTGATCTGGTTCGGGTAATCGGAGCGGCCGGTGCCCATGATCAGGTCGCTGCGCACCGAGTGAGCCAGTGCCGGTTTGATCTCCGGGTCCGGGTTGGAGCAAGCGAAAATGATCGGATTAGGTGCCATCAGGGCTACCGCTTCAGCGGGCAGCACATCCGGGCCAGAAACACCGACAAATACATCCGCCCCTTCAATCACATCCATCAGGGTACGCAGCGGGGTCTCGTTGGCGAAACGCTGCTTGTACTGGTTGAGATCGGTGCGACCGGTATGAATCACCCCCTGACGATCCAGCATGAAGATGTTGTGCGGCTTGGCGCCACACTTGATCAGCAGATCCATGCAGGCGGTGGCGGCAGCCCCGGCGCCCATGCAGACGATACGGCTGTCACTGATCTGCTTGCCCTGCACTTCCAGTGCGTTGAGCAGACCGGCGGCGGTCACGATGGCAGTACCATGCTGATCATCGTGAAACACCGGAATGTCGCAACGGGCGATCAGCGCCGCTTCGATCTCGAAACACTCCGGCGCCTTGATATCTTCCAGATTAATGCCACCAAAGGTATCGGCGATGGCCGCCACCGTGTCGATGAACTGGGCACTGGTCTCGTGCTTCACCTCGATGTCGATGGCGTCGATCCCGGCGAAGCGCTTGAACAGCAGGGCTTTGCCCTCCATCACCGGCTTGGAAGCCAGCGGCCCCAGATTGCCCAGACCGAGAATAGCGGTGCCGTTGGAGATGACGGCCACCAGATTACCCTTACCGGTATAGCGGTAGGCATCGGCGGGGTTGGCGGCGATCTCGCGCACCGGCTCGGCAACACCCGGGCTGTAAGCCAGCGCCAGATCATGGGCGGTTTCGGCCGGTTTGGTCAGGGCGATAGCAATTTTGCCGGGTACCGGCTGGGCGTGGTAATCGAGCGCTTGTTGGCGAAAATCGTGACGCAGATCGGACATGGGGGACCCCGATGTGGTTGGTACAAATGAGGTGCCGACAGGGGGCACACAGAAGGGCGGGGATCATAAAAGAAAGAGCGGGCCATGCCCAGCGGATCATGCTGTCGTCAGCAAGATTAACCGGCAGATTCAGCAGCTTAGCCCACTAATGGGTACCTCTTTAGGTATAGACTCTGACATCAGTGATGAACATGGTGGCAAGCGTGCCCTGCCACCATGTTGGCAGGCCCGCTGGACCCGCCTTGGTGCCGCCGTCTCAGCCGCCCAGATAGACCGGCAGCAAGTTGGCCATCGCCAAGAAGTGGAACAGCGCGGTTGCCATCCCAAACAGGATCAACAACCAGGCCATGCTATTGCCGCCAGGGGTCACCAAGCGCGACGTCACCTCACCTCGCGCCACCCGCGCCCGGGTGCGCAATACCAGCAGCGCTGGGATGATGCAGGTCCAGATGGTGGCGGCGGCCCCGGCATAGCCGATGGCCAGCAAAAAACCGAGGGGAAATAGCAGGGAGAGCAGCAGCGGCGGCAGGAAGGTAACCGCCCAGGTCTTGCTGCGACCAGCGCGGCTGTTGTCGAACTTGAACAGATCCGCCAGATAGTCGAATACCCCGAGCCCCACCCCGATAAAGGAGGAGAGGATGGCCGCCATGGAGAAGCCATTGATGGCGCTGGCCACTTTCTCAGACTCGATCACCCCCGATAGCGCTGCGAGCAGCACACTCACATCGCCCCCCTTGGCGATCACTGGGGCAAAGTCCTGACGAGGCAGGTTGCCGAAGATCCCCAACAGCCAGAGCACGTAGAGCGCCAGTGCGATCAGGGTGCCACCCAGAATGGCCCATCTGGCCTGCTGCTCGTTCTGGTAATAGGCACGCAGGGAGGCGACCGAGTGGTGATAACCGAACGAGGTGAGTGCCACCGGCAGCATGGCCATGGCATAGGGGGCGTAGCGGCTCTCGCTGCCCGCCAGATCGAGCAAGGTCGGCAGCTGGATATTGCCGAGCAGCCCAGCCACACCGAGGGCAAAACTGAGGATCATGAAGGCAATCAGCATCACAGAAATGCGGTCAACGGCGCGGGTCGAGTGCCACACCAGCAGCGAGAAGATCGCCACAAACAGCACCGAGGCGAGCTTGCTGTCGATCCCCAGCAGCCCCTGCAAGATGGCGCCGGAGGCCGTGATATAGGCGTAAAGCAAAATACCGCCAACAAAATAAACCGACAGGTTGTTGAGCAGATTAAGCTGCTCCCCCAGCAGCTCGCGGGTCACGGTGTTGAAGGAAACCCGCATCCCGTAGTGCTGAAACGACTCCAGCAGCATCCAGCCGGAGAGCGTCATCATCACCATGGTGACGGTCAGCGCCAGCACCGACCACAGGGTCCAAGCCCCGGCACCCGAACTGGGCAACCCCAGCATACCCGCCCCGACGCAGACACTGGCAATGATGCAGGCCCCTCCTAAAATTGACGGTTGTTTCTTCATAACCCCTTCTTTATCAATTGATCGCCGAACCATCCGGCATAAATAGCCGGACATAATGCCAGCCTTTAGCGCAGCCCGCACAGCTAAATCAGGCAGATCAAGTCAGCACCAGCAAAGAGGTAAAGGGAGCAAGAATAAAAGGAGGTAAGCGGCACGATCCTGACGGGCCAGAGCGCCCTACCATGGCCAGGGGGTTGGGCAGGCGCGCATCTCATGCGGCCTGCCAGCAAGTTATCCATCCATTCGCGGAATACCTGCCTCGACCTCCGCCGCGTTGGCGATCGCCTCGGTCATTCCTTGAAAGATAAAAAGATGAAACGGCAGCATCACCAGCCAGTAGGCCAGCCCCCAGGCCCCTTGTGGATGCCAGTGAGCGGTCACCTTGAGCCGGGTCAGGCCAGACTCTTCCGGCACAATCATGAACTCCAGCCGCCCCACGCCAGGGGCCTTCATGTTGAACAACAGATCTAGCCTGCGCCCCTCCTCGACCCCCAGGATCTGCCAGGAGTCGAGCATGTCGCCTTTGACGAACCGATCCGGGTTGGTCCGGCCACGGGTGCGGGCCGGGCCACCGATCAGGTGATCCAGCCACTCACGCACCACCCACAATGAGTTCATGTAGAAATAACGCCGCTCACCACCCAACTGCTGCAATACCTGCCACACCACCTGGGGCGGTGCGAGACAAATGGCCTCGCCACTGGCCGTGCGGTCATAAAAACCATACTCAGGATGGCGCCAGCGCAGACCAAGCGGCGTCTGCTGGCCTTGTTGTTCGGCACCGAGTCGTTGCTCCAGCGCCAAGCTCTCCGCCAGCGCCTCATCGAAACTGAGCAGGGTCTGTGGCAGCAGGGCTCGCAGCGGGCCATCGTCGGCCGGGATGTCGTGCTTGAGCCCCCCCACCAGCGCCTTGGCCACCGGCTGCGGCACCGAAGTGACGAACTGTAGCCACCAAGCTGATAATTTGGGACTCAAAAACGGGATGGGAATGATCGGGCAACGCTTGCCAATATGAGCGGCGAACTGCTGCAACTGTTGCTGGTAGCTGAGCAGCTCGGGGCCGACGGCATTGAAGATCTGGCCATCGACCCCCTCGGCATCCACCAACCCACCCAGATAGTAGAGCAGGTTAGAAAGAGCAATAGGGGGAGTGCGCGAGCGTACCCACTTTGGCGTCACCATCAGCGGCAGGTTGAACACCAGATCCCGCATCACTTCGAACGCCGCCGAACCGGGTCCGATGATAATGCCAGAGCGCAGCTCCACCGTCGGTACGCCAGCGTCGCGAAACAGCTCGCCACAGTGGCGGCGGGAGTTGAGATGACGGCTGTTGCACTGCGCGGGCTGAATCGCCCCCAGATAGATGATCCGGCGCACCCCGGCAGCCCGGGCCGCGGCGGCAAAATTTTTCACCCCTTGCTGCTCCAGCCGGTGAAAATCGGCCCCTGCCCCCATGGCGTGCACCAGATAGAAGACAGTATCTATTCCTGCCAGCGCAGGCAGCAGGGTGATGGGCTTGAGGCTGTCGGCAAGGCGAAACTCGACCCCTTCCGGCAGGCGACAGGCATGGCGTGCGCCGGCGATCACCTTGTACCCCAGCGCTTGCAGGTGGGGCACCAGATAGGAGCCTATATAGCCCGCCGCCCCCATAACCAGACAACTTCTCATCCTTGATCTCCCTTGATGCCCAACGTCTACCATAAGGCAAGGCGTGCTCGCCTCACACCATTATTCTGCCATTTGCGATCGTCACCCGACCTGCCGATCCTGCTCCGGTGATCGACCGCCCTGCTCGGTATATCACTATCAAGACAGCTCGGTAGGATCGATATCCAGGCTCCAGCGCACTTTCTTGGTCTCGGGCCAGCTCTCCAGCTCCTTCACCGCCCAATCTAGCAGCTGGGCCAGCGGCGCCCTGTTCGGCCCCTGTACCAGTAGCTGCATGCGGAACTTGCCCGCTTTGCGCTCCATAAAACCACTGATGGGCCCCAATACCTGCAGATGGGGGTAACGGGCGCTGCGCAAGGTATCGGCGAGGCGAGTGAGGAACCACTGCACCTCGTCGCGGCCCGTGGCCTCAGCCCGAAACAGCCCTTGATAGCTGAAGGGCGGCAACCCCAGCAAGCGGCGCTCCTTGAGCGCGGTATCAGCGAAGTGGCCGTAACCGTTTTGGGTCAGATCCTGCAACAGGGCATGTTCCGGGTGGTGGCTCTGCAGCACCACCAGCCCCGGCTTGCTGGCGCGACCAGCACGGCCCGCCACCTGGGTGTAGAGCTGGGCCAGCTTCTCGGCGGCGCGAAAATCGGCGGAAAACAGGGCGCCATCGACATCCAGCAATCCGACCAAGGTGACATCCGGAAAATGGTGCCCTTTGGCCAGCATCTGGGTACCGATCAAGATCTTGTACTTGCCCGCCTTGATGTCACCGAGGTGGGTTTCCAGCTCCCCCTTGCGGCGGGTGTTGTCCCGATCGATGCGCACCACCGGGTATTGCGGGACAACCGTGGTGAGCAGCTGCTCCAGCTGTTCGGTGCCCACTCCTGAGCCAATCAGTTCGTTGCTGCCGCACTCGGGGCAGCTGTGGGGCAGCGGGCGCACGCTGTCGCAGTGATGGCAGTGCAGCCGTCGCCCCGCCTGATGCCAGGTGTACCAGGCATCGCAACGCTCGCAGGCGGCGCTCCAGCCACACTGGTGGCAGATAAGGGATGGGGCATAGCCACGGCGGTTGAGGAACAGCATCACCTGATTGCCCGCCGCCAGATGCGACCCCATTAACTGCTCCAGCTGGGGTGATAACCCGGCCTGCAGCCGCACGCTTTTGATATCCAGGATCACCTGGCGAGCAGTCTGGGCATTGCCGGCGCGCCGGGTCAGGGTGAGATGGTGATACTTGCCAGTGCGGGCATTGTGCAGCGTCTCCAGCGAGGGGGTGGCCGAGCCGAGCAGGATCGGAATGCCAGCCCGGTGAGCCCGCATCACCGCCAGATCCCGCGCGTGGTAGCGAAAGCCGTCCTGCTGCTTGAAAGAGCCGTCGTGCTCCTCGTCGATGATGATGATGCCGAGGTTGTGAAACGGGGTGAACACCGCAGAACGGGTGCCGATCAGAATGGCTGCGCCGCCATCGCGACAGGCCAGCCAGGCATCGAGCCGCTCCCGATCGTTCATGGCCGAGTTCATCGCCACCACCGGCACCTTGAAGCGGCGGCGGAAGCGGTTAATGGTCTGCGGGGTAAGGCCAATCTCCGGCACCATCACCAGCGCCTGCTTACCCGCCCGCAGCAGGGGTTCGAGGATGCTCAGGTACACCTCGGTTTTGCCCGAGCCGGTGATGCCATCGAGCAAGAAGGCACCGAACTGGTCGCGCTGGCTGGTAACCGTGGCCACCGCCAACGCCTGTTCGCTGTTGAGGCGCAGCCCCTCCCCCGCATCAAAGCCGGTTACCCAGTCACTGTCATGGCTGGGTTCCAGGCTGCGCTTCTCCAGCAATCCCTTTTTCTCGAGCGCGGTGAGCGCGGCACTCTGGATCTCCTCCTGCTTGAGCGCAGAGGGGGTCTGCGGCCCCTTGCGCAGCAGAGCAAGGGCCTGCTGCTGCTTGGCGGCGCGCTTGAGCTCGTTGAGATCGATCGCCATCCCCGCCTCGGTGACAAACCAGAACTCCAGCTCCCGATAGGCGGCGGGCTCCCCCTTGCGCACCAGTACCGGCAGGGCGTGGGGCAGCACTTCACCGAGCGGATACTGGTAGTAGTTGGCGCTCCAGTTCATCAACGCGAGGATGTCGGCCCCCAGCACCGGGGTGGTGTCGAGCACCCTCTTGAGGGGCTTTAATTTGTTGCGGGGCACCTGGCTGTCGGTGGGATGATCCACCACCAATCCCACCAGAGTCTGCGGACCAAAGGGGATTTCGACCCGACAACCGGGGGCAGGCAACGGCAAAGGGGAGAGATAGTCGAAGTGACGGCGTAACGGCACAGGGACAGCGACACGAACCAGATCAAGCGTTTGAGAAAAATTCACCAAGGGTTGCCTATTTTTTCTGCGAAGTCACTTGCCTGAACTCAGGCATTTCCTATATTATTCGCAGCCTTTGAAACTGTGTTCAACAATCGTGTGGTGTCCGACAAGAGATCGGATGGCGACACGGCCTAATTATTGAGGTTGTCCATGAAAGCTGGTATCCATCCTGAGTACGTAGCCGTCACCTGCAAGTGCTCCTGCGGTAATGTAATCAACACTTTCTCTACCATGGGTAAAGATCTGAACCTGGACGTGTGCTCTGCATGCCACCCGTTCTACACCGGTAAGCAGAAAGAAGTTTCTAGCGGCGGCCGCGTAGACAAGTTCAACAAGCGTTTCGGTGGTCTGACTGCCAAGAAGTAATTTTACTTCTGAAGAATTCTGAAAAAAGCGCCCATCGGGCGCTTTTTTTATGGCTGCCCTCACCCGAGGGGCGCTTACGGAATATTCATTGAAATGCGGTCATCACTCCTTATACTGGATGCACCTGTTTCCAGCCGTGGATGTGACACTATGGAATACAACACCTCAGAATTGTGCGATATCTATCAGGACATGGTCGATGTCCTCGAACCCATGCTCTGCTCCTTCGGTGGCCGCTCCTCTTTTGGCGGTACCATCACCACCGTTAAATGCTTCGAATCCAACGGTCTGATCCGTGAGCTGGTCAAGGAGAACGGCATGGGGCGGGTATTGCTGATCGATGGCGGCGGCTCTATGCGCCGAGCCTTGATCGACAGCGATATCGCTACAACGGCAGCAGAGAATGATTGGGAAGGGATCGTCTGTTATGGCTGTGTCCGTGAAGTCGACATTCTGGAAGATCTGGACATCGGTATTCAAGCGCTGGCCGCCATCCCGGTAAGCGCCGATCGCAAGGAGACAGGCGAAACCGATCTGCCCGTCAACTTCGGTGGGGTAACTTTCCTGCCCGATGACCATCTCTACGCCGATACCACAGGGGTCATCCTCTCCCCTGATGCCCTCGATATCGAGTAAGCCACAGACAGAGTGACGACGGGAGCCTTGGCTCCCGTTTTTTATGGCTGCAACTTGCTGAAAAATGACAAAAAAAGAGGGCCAGATAAACTGACCCTGAACTGGAAGCAATGTGAGCAATGTCGTGCCTTCACAAGAAACTCATCACGCTGGAACGAATGAAGCCTTTCCCGGAAGGCATGTTAATAATAATCATTCTCATCTGATTGAGCAAGCGCTATTTACAGAAAGTGTAAAAAATTGACCACCGCTAAGGGTGGTCAATCTCATCAGGCTTGTCGGGTGGTCGTTTGCAGGCTGGATAATCCGGCCTCGCCCACCAGCTTGCGACTGAGGTAGCGCAGCAAGACGCCGTAGAGTGGCACGAACAAACCCAAGCTAATCAGAAGCTTGAATACGTAATCGACGGTTGCGATCTCGACCCAGTGTTCAGCCATAAAGGGGTCTGTGGTGCGCCAGAACGCCACACTGAAGAAGGCGATAGTATCGACCAGATTGCCAAACAAGGTGGAGGCCGCCGGCGCAATCCACCACTGCTTGAGCAGACGCAGCCGGTTGAACACCACCACATCCATGAACTGCCCCACCAGATAGGCCATAAAGCTGGCCAGCGAGATGCGCGCCACGAACAGGTTGAACTCGGCCAGATGGCCAACCCCCTGGAAACTCCCTTCGAAGAAGAGCACGGAGAGTCCATAGGAGACCACCAACGCAGGCAGCATCACGGTCTGGATAATCTTGCGCGCCAGACCGGCTCCAAAGATCCGCACCGTCAGATCGGTCGCCAGGAAGATAAACGGGAAGCTGAACGCACCCCAGGTGGTATGGAAGCCAAACACGGTGATCGGCAGTTGCACCAGATAGTTGCTGCTGGCGATGATCAGGATGTGGAACAACGAGAGGCGTACCAGCGCCGTATGGTGCTGAGCGGGGGTCAAATTCATCTTGTGACCTTTTTGGTTAATGGGGTTAGGGAACCCATACCGCCACCATTGGCGATAATTGAGGGGCGAGATTATACGCCGCTAAACCGATAGTTCAATCTTTATGCTGGCGGGCGAGCCACTGCAACACCTGCCAATCCACTGGCTGCTCCGCGGCCAACCAGCAGCCGCTGTAGTGCTCATACTCCAGCCTAAATAGACTGCCTTCAAACGCCAACCGCCAGCTATGTCGATCGGCACCAGACACCCGCTCCCGCAGGTGCAGCTCCCATCCCTCTAATAACAGCTCGGCCAGCACCGGAAAATTATCCCAATCGAGCATAGGGCAATCCAGTATGACCACCTCTGCCTCGTTATCTATCTGCTTGATCTGCCAACTCATTGCCTGTCTCTCAGCTGCTGCAAGAAAGCTCACCACCGCAATACCATGCCGGTGCCGGCGTAGCGAGATCCTCATATTCGGGTTGTTCATCATAGGGGCGCCGCAGGGCGGCGAACAGCCGCTCGAACGGCTGCATATCACCTGCGTCGGCGGCATCGATCACCTGCTGGGCCAGCGCATTGCGCAGCACATACTTGGGATTGATGGCATCCATCTGCCCCTTGCGCACCCCATCATCGCTTGCTTCGCACACTAGCCGCGCCCGATAGCGCTCCAGCCACGCCTGCCAGAGGAGTGGCTCAGGCAACAGGGCCAACAGAGACGCGGGCCACTCCCCTTCTCCCGTCACCTCACCGAGCCGGCGCAGGAACAGGTGGTAATCCACCTTGTGAGCCGCCAGCAGCCGGAACAGTTCGCGGAATAGCGCCGGGTCATCATCCTGCCACACTGCCAGCCCGAGTTTGGCCCGCATCAGTTCGGAGTAGTGCAGCATCAGCTGCTGTTCGTACTGGGCTAGCGCTGCTGCCAGCGCATCACCATCTACATGGCCAGCCAGTGCCTGCGCCAGCTTTTGCAGATTCCAATAACCGACTGCCGGTTGCTGATCCAGCGCGTAACGACCGGTCGGATCCGAGTGGTTGCAGACAAAATCCGGCACATAGGCATCGATAAAGCCGTAGGGGCCATAATCCAAGGTCAGGCCGAGCAGTGACATGTTGTCGGTGTTCATCACCCCGTGACAAAAACCCGCCGCCTGCCATTTGGCAATCAGCCGCGCGGTGCGGCGCACCACCTCGGCAAACAGTTCGGCGCCGCTCTCAAGCGTGGGGAAGTGGTGGCGCAGCAGATAGTCGATCAGCGGCGGGATCTTCTCCCCCTGTCCGCTCCAGGCGAAATATTCGATATGACCGAAGCGCAGATGGCTGGGGGCGGTACGCAGCACAGTCGCGCCCATCTCGACCTGTTCGCGGTAAACGGGCTCACGGCTGCCCACCAGCACCAGCGCCCGGGTGGTGGGGATGCCAAGGGCATGGAGCGCTTCGGAGGCGAGATACTCGCGAATGCTGGAGCGCAGTACGGCACGGCCGTCACCAAAGCGGGAGAAGGGAGTCTTGCCCGCCCCCTTCAGATGGAGATCCCAGCGCTGGCCGTCGGGGGCCAGCTGCTCACCCAACAGCAGCGCCCGACCATCCCCCAGCCGGGGGCTATAGCCGCCGAACTGATGGCCCGCATAGACCTGCGCCACCGGCTGCATACCAGGCAGCACTTTTCCCTCGCCACAACAGGCGATCCAGTCAGCCTCGCTGACGCCTCCCAGCCCCAACTCATCCAGCAAAGCCCGGTTGAGATGAAGCAACCGGGGTTGCTGCAGCGGTTGGGGGGCCACGGGTTCACAGGCCCAGGGCAACTCGGTCGCAAAAGTGTTGATCAGCTTCATGGTTGTGCCATTCGTCCCTGCGTATGCTCGTGTCACTCTTTATACTGCCGTCAGCCATGCTTGCGCTAACTGGCAACCATCATTTTTCAATTCAAGGAGAAGACGATGCAAAAATGGGTATATGCCCTGCCCTTGCTGGCACTGGCGTGGGGTCATCAGGCCAAGGCTGCCGATATTGAAGCCGGCAAAGCCAAGGCAGCGGTCTGTGCCGCCTGTCACGGCG
>JBOFSK010000056.1:0-2344 GCA_051651505.1 Aeromonas sp. | reverse complement strand
CGTCAGCACGGTGTTGATCGTGAATACCCGATCAGCTACGAATTCCTGCAATCTTCCGAGTACCGTCAACTGGTGTCGCTGGGTAAAGAGATCGCCAACCTGATTGAGGACGGTGGTTTTATCAAGCGTGGCGAGAAGGTCAAGCCGGTTGCCAACTTCGTGGAAGCGGTCGACTGGTTGATGAGCGAAGGCAAGCGCGGCATCTATATTCAGCGCTATAAAGGGCTGGGTGAGATGAACCCGGACCAGCTGTGGGAAACCACCATGGATCCGGAAGCCCGTCGCATGCTGCGCGTCACCATCGATGATGCCGTCGGTGCTGACCAGCTCTTCTCCACCCTGATGGGTGATGCCGTTGAGCCCCGTCGTGACTTTATCGAAACTAACGCCCTGCGCGTAGCCAACCTCGACGTCTAAGCGACGCAGTCAGACTGATAGTAAAAAGCCGCTCCTTGTGAGCGGCTTTTTGTTTTTGGGATGAGCTGAGAACATGTTCCACGTGAAACGTGGAGCCTGATTATGTTGCCGAGCTACCACGAAAAGATCGTCGCCATTCGCTGGGGGAGATGGCAAAACGAGTGCGAAAGTGTTGGCGCAGGGAGGTCGCATTCTTGAAACCGACCAGTTCTGCAATATGCGCCACCGAGTGGCCACTCATCTCTAATAGCTCTTGGCTGCGCCTGAGCCGTTCTGTCAGCAACCATTCACCCACCGAGAGACCAGTTGCCTGATGAAAGCGGCGGGTAAAGGTGCGTCGGCTCATCAGGGTGTGATCTGCCAGAGAATTCAGGGAGTGGGGCTCGGCCAGGTGGGCGCGCAGGTGATCAAGCAGTTGGTTCATCCGGGCATCACGGGTGGAGGCGGGTACCGGCTGCTCGATAAACTGGGCCTGACCCCCTTCTCGGTGGGGCGGGATCACCAGTCGCCGTGCCACCTTGTTGGCGATGGCCGAGCCGTGGTACTGGCGTACCAGATAGAGGCAGCAATCCATCCCCGCAGCGGTGCCTGCCGAGGTGATAAGGCCGGCATCATCGACATAGAGGGCATTGCGATTGAGCTGCACGAGGGGAAAGCGACGGCAGAAATCCTGCTCGCACTCCCAGTGGGTGGCCGCTTGGTGGCCATTGAGCAGTCCGGCATAGGCAAGTACATAGGTGCCCATACAGAGCCCAACTAACTGGGCACCTCTTGCTTTGGCGGCGCTTAGGGCATCGAGTAGCGCTGCGGGTGGCTGTGCTGCCTGGTCGTGCCAGAAGGGAATCACGATGATCTCCGCCTCGGCCAGCACCTCCAGCCCATGGGGAGCCTGAATGGTGAAGCCTTGCGCCGAGTGTGAATGATGGTTGCCATCACCGCAGCAGATCTTGAGTTCGAACAGCGGCTGGCCCGGCAGGATATCGCCGAAGATAAGGCAGGGGACGGCGCAGTGAAAAGGGCTGAAGTGATCGCAGGTCACCACAGCAACGATCGGGGTGGGCATAGCGTCGATCTCCTCGCTGCTGTTTAGGTTTGTGAGTAATAACTACAGGGATATCGTCTCGCCATCTTCCGGCACTTGCACGCGATCGGTCATTTGGTGCAAAGCTAGATAATCACGCAACGCTTGGCGCGACAACAGGGCATGATTGACCGCCTCCATATGGCTGGCGATCAGCATAGTTTGTGGTGCGGCCTGATAAACGGCGGCGACATCCTCCTTGCCCATGATGATGGAACCAAGCCCCGGCACTTGGGCATCGCCACAATTTAGGATCGCCACTTCGGGTTGATGCTGTTGCAGGGTTTGCGCGACCAGATCATTCCACACCGTATCGCCGGCCAGATAGAGTGTTTTCTCCTCAGGGTGGGAGAAGATCACGCCGCTCACTTCCCCCATCAGGTCACCGAGAACCGCCATCAACTGATCACTGCCATGTTGGCCTGCGGTCTGCTGCAGACGAATACCGTTAAATTCGGTTTGTTCGCTGAGTAAACGGACATCGGTAAAGCCACGGGCGCGGATAGTATCGCCATCTTGCTGATGTTGTACCAGCACCGGCAGGTGCTTGGGGATCATGGTGCTGGCGGCCTCATCCCAGTGATCCGGATGATGATGGGTGAGGATAACCGCATCCACCGTCAGCAAGTCGGCCACCGGCACGGGTAGTTCAACCAGTGGATTGCGCAGGTGGCTGTTGGCGGTGCCAGCGAAGCCTTCGAATGCGCCTTTGGCACTGAGCATGGGGTCGATCAAAAAGCGGGTGCCAGCGTAGTCGATCCGCAGGGTGGCATTGCGAACTTGGGTGATGCGCATGAGATAGCTCCGTGGTGGCCAGTGGGGATGTCATCCAGTATGACCAAGGGC
>JBOFSK010000055.1:0-11169 GCA_051651505.1 Aeromonas sp. | reverse complement strand
TTGAGCCACAACCCGGGTCTGCAGACGGCGTGTTATCACCGCATGCGCGCTATCAAGGGGCCAGTGTAAATGCCGCCTCGGCCTGCTCTAGCGCCAGTAGCCAGCGCTTGATCGGGATGCCACCGGCATAACCAATCAGATCGCCGCTGCGCCCAATCACCCGGTGGCAGGGCACTATGATGCTCAGTGGATTGCGGCCATTGGCGGCACCGACCGCGCGCACTGCCTTGGGATTACCGATCGCCTGAGCGATCTCCAGATAGCTAACGGTCTCGCCGTAGGGGATGTCGCACAAGGCCCCCCATACGGCCTGTTGGAAAGGGGTGCCGCGCGCCGCCATGGGCAGATCGAACTGCTGCAGCCGTCCGGCTAGGTAAGCTTGAAACTGTGCGAGATAAGGGGCTAGCGCCTTGTCATCCCGTTGCCACTGTGGTGCCGGGGTGACAGGGCGCTCTCCCTGCATAAACTCCACATGACGCAAGCCATCCTGATCGATGGCGATCAGCAGAGGGCCGCGGGCGCTATCGCAAAAACTGTATCTCATCGGTGTGTATCCTTGGGCGCAGACGGCAGGAGGTTAGTCCAGAATGGGCTTGCCGCGGCTGGATTTGATATCACTCTTACGTTTTTTAGCTTCCACCCGCTTGCGCTGGGAGCTGCGGGTCGGTTTGGTGGCATGGCGGGCTTTGGGGCGCCAGGCCGCCTTTTTCAGCAGTTCAACCAAACGGCTCATGGCCTCTTTGCGGTTCATATCTTGGCTACGGTGAGTCTCGACCCGGATCAGGATAAAGCCATCGTGTACTCTGCTATCGCTCAGTTTGTCGAGCCCCTCCTGGTAGAGGGGGGTCAGGCTGGGGGAGTTGCGGTAATCAAAACGCAACCAGACGGCGGAGTCGGTCTTGTTGACGTGCTGTCCGCCGTTGCCCTGTGCCCGCATCGTCTGAAATTGCAGTTCATGCCAGGGAAGGGTGATGCTGTTGGAGATAACTAACATACTGTTGCGCTCTTGTTTGGTGCATGGCTGCGGACCGCTGCAGCGTGGTGCCTCATTGTGGGGCAGGCTGGTCGATGGTGAGGGCCATCCTGGCCCATGGTGTGATTTTAAATCTCTATCATTATGAAATTAAAAGATAAAAACACTTGGCATGATAATTGTTAATCAATTCAGGACACACCATGGATTGGGAGCAACCAGATGAAACTGATTACTGCGATTATCAAACCGTTCAAGTTGGACGATGTCCGTGAGGCCATTGCCAGCCTGGGGGTGGAAGGGTTGACAGTATCTGAAGTCAAAGGATTTGGCCGCCAGAAAGGACATACCGAATTATACCGGGGAGCCGAGTATCAGGTCGACTTCCTGCCCAAGGTTAAACTGGAGATCGCTACCGCCGACGACAATGTGGAAGGGGTGATAGAGGCGATCTGCAAAGCGGCTTATACCGGTAAGATCGGTGATGGCAAAATTTTTGTCTATGATTTGCTGCAGGCAGTGCGCATTCGCACCGGCGAGAGTGATGATGAAGCCTTGTGAGAGGATGGCATTATGGTTGGCCGCCTTGTTGGTGCTGGCAGCAGCCCCTAGCAGCCGAGGTGGCGGTAAATTTTGCGCCCGGCCGCGGCGTTGCGATGTAGCGATGACAGGCTGATTTTTGCCGCAAGATACAGCTGCAAGATACAAAAGGGGGAGTGATCAATACAGCACGGTCCCCACCTGTGGGCCGGATGGGATTCCATCCGGTCTTTTTCTTTTTGTGCTGCGCAAATATGTGCAACGACGACAACAACCCTGCTTGATCTGGTTATAAGATGCATGCAGAATGCGAAATACAAACGGCAATCGTTATCACTATGCACCACCAATCAAGGAACGGATGATGAAAATGAAGATGTTGGCACTGGCTTTTTCTGCGTTGGCGGCTCAGTCGGCATTGGCTGCAGGAGAGGTAAATGTCTACTCCAACCGGCAAGATGAGTTGATCAAGCCCATCATCCAGCAGTTTGAGCAAGAGTCAGGCATCAAGGTGAATGTGGTGTTTGCCAAAGAGGGTCTTAATGAGCGTCTGGAGCGGGAGGGCAAGCTCTCACCGGCAGACGTGATGCTGACCGTCGACATTAGTCGCCTGACCGACCTGGTGGAGAAAGACCTGGTCCAGTCTGTTGATAGCCCGATCCTGCAGCAGAATATTCCGGCAAGCTATCGTGACCCTGAAAACCGCTGGTTTGCCCTGACCACCCGGGTGCGTGCTATTTATTCGAGCAAGGATCGTCTCGGCAAACTCGAGACGATTAGTTATGAAGATCTGGTCAAGCCACAATTCAAAGGGAAAATTTGTACCCGTAGCGGCAAGCATGAGTACAATGTGGCGCTGGTTTCCTCGATGATTGCCCATCACGGTATGGCTGATGCCAAAACCTGGTTGGAAGGGGTCAAAGCTAACCTGGCGCGCAAGCCACAGGGCAACGACCGAGATCAGGTCAAGGCAATCAAAGATGGCCTTTGCGATGTGTCGCTGGGTAATAGCTACTATCTGGGCGCCATGTTGAAAGATCCGGCGCAGCAGTCTTGGGCTGATGCGGTCTATATCAATTTCCCGAATCAGGCTGATCGCGGTGCCCACGTCAACGTGAGTGGCGTGGCCATGACCAAGTACGCCAAGAACACAGATCAAGCTCGCAAGCTGATGGAGTTTTTGGCTGGCGACACCGCCCAGCACATGTATGCCGACGTGAATGCCGAGTATCCGGTTAAGGCCGGGGTGGAGCCTTCTGCCATGGTCAAATCTTGGGGTAGCTTCAAGTCTGACGCGCTGCCGGTCAGCGATTACGCCAAGCACCGCAAGGAAGCCTTGCAGCTGCTGGATGAAGTAAAGTTTGATCTGTAAGCAGCAGTTAATGTTGATTTGTAATCAGATGGGGCCAATGGCCCCATCAATATCTGTGGACTCATGAAAAATTTTGGATGGATGATCAGCAGCTGGGCGCTAGCTTTGCTGCTGGGGTTGCCTGTGCTCGCCTTGATTTTTTCTGCTTTTGCGGCAGAGGGGGGGCTGTTTTTTCACCTGGTTGATACTGTGCTGCTCGACTACATCAGCAATACCGTCTGGTTAGTGGTCGGCGTGGTGCTGCTCAGCCTGCTGTTTGGCGTGCCTACCGCCTGGTTGGTGGCCATGTGTCAGGTGCCGGGGCGCCGCGCCCTGCAGTGGGCGCTGATGTTACCGATGGCCATGCCTTCCTATATCGTCGCTTACGTTTATACCGATCTGTTTGATTACTCCGGGCCGCTGCAGGCTGGGTTGCGCGCACTCTTTGGCTGGCAAAGCCCGGCCGATTACTGGTTCCCCGCCATTCGCTCCCTCGGTGGCGCGGCCTGGGTGCTGGCGCTGGTGCTGTTCCCCTATGTCTATCTGCTGGCCCGTGCTTCTTTTTTGGAGCAATCGGTCAGTCTTATTCATTCCAGTCGGTTGCTCGGCTGTACGCCCTGGAACAGTTTTCGTCGCTTGAGCTTGCCGTTGGCTAGACCGGCTATCATGGTGGCGGTGTCGCTGGTGGCAATGGAGACCTTGGCCGACTTTGCTACCGTTCACTTCTTTGCCATCAATACCCTGACTACCGCAGTCTATGACACCTGGCTTGGCTATGGCAGTTTGGCCACGGCCGCAAAGCTCTCTTGCCTGATGTTGCTGGTGGTGGTGTTACTGATTGCGCTGGAACGGCGTTCCCGCCAGCGTCAGCAGGTGTTTCAAAAATCCATGGGCCATGAACAACCGCTGCGCTACCCACTCAAGGGGGTGAGTCGCGCCGCGGCCGGGCTCTGGTGTTGGGGCTTGGTGTTAGCGGGTTTTGGTTTGCCGTTTGTCATCCTGCTTGATTACGGGGTGCGCTATTTCGAATTGTCGTGGACACCAGAGTTTGTCCGTTTTGCCGGTAACAGCCTGCTTATCTCGACTCTGACGGCCTTGCTTGCCATGGGGATCGCCCTGTTGCTCGGCTTTTTTCGCCGGCTCGATGGTGGCAGAAAAAGCCTGCTGCCGCTGCGTATTGCCGCGATGGGCTACGCCATGCCCGGCACAGTGCTGGCCATTGGGGTGCTGGTGCCGTTGACGGCCCTCGATTTTGCCATCAACGATGTGGTCGAGTGGCTCGGTATGCAAGGGCCTGGCTTACTGCTCACCGGGACGCTCACCGCCATTGTGTTTGGTTATCTGGTACGCTTTGCGGCCATTGCCATCGGCTCGGTGGAGAGCAGCATGAGCAAGATCTCCCCTAGTCTCGATATGGCGGCGCGCTCGTTGGGGCAGGGGGATGGCGGAATGTTGCGCCGGATACACCTCCCGCTGGTGCGCCGTGGTCTGTTTGCCGGCGCCATGCTGGTGTTTATCGAATCCATGAAAGAGTTACCTGCGGCGCTGCTGCTGCGGCCGTTCAACTTCGATACCCTGGCGACTCATGTCTACCAATTTGTCTCGGACGAGATGCTAGAGCGGGGAGCGCTGGGGGCCATCGTGATTGTGTTGGTCGGGCTGTTACCCCTGATCTGGGTTAACCGCTCCCTTGATAGCCCGGGTCATTGATCCCCAGGATCATGGCGCTGGTGTTGTTTCTGGTTTTTTCGAGTCCTAAAATTCAAGAGGAAGTCAGCCTTGTCTTGTTTGCAGGTTGAAAATGTCAGCTGTTGTTACAGCGGCCGTAACGTATTGGAACAGCTCTCCCTGACGGTAGCTGACAATGAGATCGTCTGCCTGCTGGGGGCCAGCGGCTGCGGTAAAACCACCTTGCTCAAGGCCATCGCCGGGCTGTTGCCATTGGCTGAAGGCCATATTCGGTTGGGTGAGACCTTGCTTGATGGGCCCGATACTAGCGTGCCACCCGAGGCCCGTCATATCGGGATGATTTTTCAGGATTATGCCCTCTTTCCTCACCTGACGGTCGCGGCTAACATCGGCTTTGGTCTGACCCAGCTGGAACGGCACGCTCGTCAGCAACGGGTGGAGGAGGCATTGGCGCTGGTCAATCTGCAGGGGCTCGGCGATCGCTATCCCCATCAGCTTTCTGGTGGCCAGCAGCAGCGGGTGGCTATCGCTCGGGCACTGGTGTGCAAGCCGCGCTTGATGCTGCTGGATGAGCCCTTCTCCAACATCGACACCCAGGTGCGGATGAAGTTGATCCTCGAGATCCGCGCCCTGCTCAAACAGCAAGGGATAGGCGCTATCTTCGTCAGTCACAGCAAGGAGGAGGCCTTTGCTTTCGCCGATCGACTGGCGCTGTTTCGTGCCGGCCATATTGAGCAGGTGGGCCAGCCGGAGCAGCTCTATCGCCGCCCGCAAAACCGCTTCGTGGCGGAGTTTCTTGGTGGGGTCAACTATCTGACCGCCGAGGTGGTAGACAGCCATTGTGTACAGACTCGGCTCGGGGTGATCTGTGGTAGCGAGCCTCATGGTCGCAAGGTGGGTGAGCAGGTGCAGTTGATGCTCAGGCCCCAGCAGTTGCAGTTGGAAGCCACGAACGGTGGTGAGTTGCTGATCATCGAGCAGCAGTTTCTCGGTCATCATTGTCGGGTGTTGTTTGAGTGTGCTGGTCAGCGGCTGGAAGCGAGTATCGGCGAACCTTTGCTGGGCGTGCGCGCCCGCGTCAATGTCACCCCTCATGCGCTAGTGCTGTTTGATCCGCTGCCCTGAAGCGCTGATACCGTTGTGAAATCAATGAACTGGATTGACGCTGGTTTATAATCCCCCATCGCCTTATCGCTAATGCCCATTACAGGGGAGAGAGACATGAAAGCTCAAGCCGGGATCTGTGCCGAATCAAATTTGCACGCCCTCTATTTGATGTTCAATCGCAGCGGTGATGCCGCCGAGCTGGTGGCCCGCTTGGCCAGATTGCCGGCCCTGTGGCAGGCGGTAGCTGCGGATTTTCCTGATGCCGGTTTCAGCGGTCTGGTTGCTGTTGGTGCCGATGCCTGGGATGGCCTCTATCCTGCCGCCCGTCCGCCCCAGTTCCGCGGTTTTATGGCGCAATCTGCCAACGGTCAGGAAGCCCCCAACACCCCGTTTGATCTCTTCGTGCAGCTGCGTGCCGATCGGGTGGATGTGCTGCACCACGCCGGTCACCGTGTCATGGCGCTGCTGGCCGGGTTGGTCGAGCTGGCCGAAGAGGTGCGGGGATTCCGCAATCTGGATTGTCGCGATCTGACCGGTTTTGTCGATGGCACCGAGAACCCGCAGGATGAGCACCGCGCCGAAGTGGCGCTGCTGGCGGAGGGCGAGTTTGCCGGTGGCTCTTACATTCATGTCCAGCGTTGGGTCCATGCCATGAGCGACTGGGAGAAGCTGGCACAAAAAGAGCAGGAAGATATTATCGGCCGCACCAAGCCCGACAATATCGAGTATGAGTCTGCCGCCAAGCCACAGACCGCCCATATCAAGCGGGTCAATCTCAAGACCCCGAAGGGAGAGTCCATGGAGATCCTGCGCCAGAGCATGCCTTGGGGCACTATGCGCGAGCAGGGGCTCTACTTCATCTCCTGCTGCCGCACTCCGCAGCACTTCAACGCCATGCTGGCCAGTATGTACAAAGGGGAGGGGAGTCACTTCGACCACCTGCTGCGCTTCACCAAGGCGGTAACCGGCGCGGCCTTCTTCGCCCCATCGGAAGGTTTTTTGCTGGCGCAGGGTAAGTAAGCTCCCCTGACGACGCTGCAGAAAACAAAAATCCCGGCCTTGGCCGGGATTTTTCGTTCTGGCGTGACCGCTATGACGCGGTAGCCACCATTACGGAGTCTGTTCGAACAGCTCGAGGGCGGAGAGGTAGAGCTCTTCGATATCGGTGTCGCTGGTCGGGGTGATGAAGATGGTGTCATCACCGGCGATGGTGCCGAGGATCCCTTCTGCCTTACCGAGGGAGTCGAGCAGGCGGGCGATCAGCTGGGCCGCCCCCGGGCTGGTGTGGATCACTACCAGCGCGCCATTGTGGTCGACGTCCAGCACCAGATTTTTGAGTGGGCTGGAGGTGGTGGGCACGCCCAGTTCCACCGGCAGGCAGTAGACCATCTCCATCTTGGCGTTGCGAGTGCGGACGGCGCCGAAGCGGCTCAGCATGCGCGATACCTTGGACTGGTTGATGTTCTCGAAGCCCAGCTCTTGCAGAGCGGTGACGATTTCTGCCTGGGAGCCAAAGCGCTCTTCTTTCAGCAAGGCTTTAAAGGCCTTGGCCAGTTTTTCTTGCTTGTCGTTGTGTTTCATCTTGGTCTCACGAATGAGGAGGAGTGGCTGCCTGTGCGGCACAGGCGGCAGATACGAACAGCGAGGCCATTTTGCATTCATATGCCGTTTTTTGCAAGGAAGCGGCGCTTGTTCTGCATATTGATTCAAAAATGGCTTGCATCGACCTCTGTTAGCGATAGAATCAGGATGAAATTTTGAAAACTTATTCAATTGGGCTGTATGGGTATTGAATTAATAGGTATCGAGAAATCCTGGCACCAGGTGCCGGTGCTGCAACAGGTCAGCTTTCGGACCGCCCCTGGTGAAACCTTGGTGTTGCTGGGCCCGAGCGGTGCGGGCAAGAGTTCCCTGCTACGGATGATGAACCTGCTGGATACCCCGGATGCGGGTGTTCTGCGGATTGGAGAAAGTGAATTTTCTTTCCCGAACGCCCTCTCTGCTGCCGAATTCAACCGCCAGTCCCAACTGCTGCGTCGCAAGGTGGGCATGGTGTTCCAGCAGTACAATCTGTGGCCACATCTCACTGTTATGGAGAATCTGATTGAAGCGCCGGTCAAGGTGCTCGGCATGAGCAAGGAGGCCGCCATCGAGAAGGGGGCCTATCTGCTGACCCAGCTGCAACTGGCCGACAAGCGCGATGCTTGGCCTGCCCGTCTCTCCGGCGGCCAGCAGCAGCGGGTAGCGATTGCCCGCACCCTGATGATGGACCCGGAAGTGCTGCTGTTTGACGAGCCGACCGCGGCGCTTGATCCCGAGATCACTAAAGAAGTGGCGGAGATCATCCGCAACCTGAGCCAGACCGGTATTACCCAGGTGGTGGTGACCCACGAGGTCGATTTTGCCCGCAAGGTGGCCAGTCAGGTGATTTATCTGGAGAAGGGGCGGATCATCGAATCCGGCACCGCTGCCATTTTCCACTCCCCGCAAACCAGCCGGTTTGCCGAATTCTTGATGCATTGATATTGAATCGATAAGGAAGCTGTCATGAAAAAGAGTCTGTTGTTGGTTGCTGCCATGGGCCTGTTGAGTACCTCCGTCATGGCCAAGGAGATCAAGTTCGCCACCGAGGCCACCTACGCACCGTTCGAATACCTGGATGACAAGAACGAGTTTCAGGGTTTTGATATCGATCTGGCCCGCGCCATCTGCGCAGAGGTCAAGCTGGAGTGCAGCTTCCACAACCAGGCCTTTGACAGCCTGATCCCCAGCCTTAAATTCCGCCGTTATGATGCGGTGATTGCGGCCATGGACGTTACCCCGGAGCGGGCCGCTCAGGTCGACTTCTCCGACATCTATTACGAGAATTCAGCGGTATTTGTGGCCAAAAAGGATGCCTTCAAAGGCCCGGAGGAGCTGGTCGACAAAACGGTCGGGGTGCAGAACGGCAGTTCTCATCAGTCCTATCTGGTGGATAACTGGGTGAGTAAGGGGCTGCTGACCGTGCCGTACGCCAGCTACCAGAGCGCCTTCCTCGATATGATGAATGGCCGGACCGACGGCGTGTTTGCCGATACTGCCGTCGCTGCCGATTGGCTGAAGCAGCACAAGGAGTATGCGGTGATCGGTGCCCCGGTGACGGATGCCAAGTACTTCGGTACCGGCTTTGGTATCGCGGTGGCCAAGGGTAATCAAGAGCTGCTGACCCAGCTGAACAAGGGGCTGGCCGCGATCAAGGCCAACGGCACCTATCAGCAAATCTTTGACAAATACTTCGCGCAGTAAGCCATGTTGAGCCTGTTGTTGGATGCAGCCTGGATGACCCTCGGGCTGGCCTTGGCATCACTGGTCGGGGGCATGGTATTGGCACTGGCATTCAGTGCCGCCGAGCTCAGCAAGCAGCGTGCGCTGGTGTGGCCGGTGGCCACCCTGACCACGCTGATCCGTGGCCTGCCCGAGTTGCTGGTGGTGCTGTTTATCTACTTCGGCTCGACCCAGGTACTGTTCCTCATCACCGGTGAGTATGTGGAGTTCAGCCCGTTCGCCTGTGGCGTGCTGGCGCTCTCCCTGCTGTTTGCCAGTTATGCAACCCAGACCCTGCGGGCGGCGCTCAATGCGGTGCCTGCCGGGCAACGGCTGGCGGCGCTGGCGTTGGGGTTGAGCAAGAGTCACATCTTCTTTCGTATCGTGCTGCCGCAGGCATGGCGCCATGCCTTGCCGGGCCTTGGCAATCAGTGGCTGGTGCTGCTGAAAGACACCGCGTTGGTGTCGCTTATAGGGGTGAACGAGATGATGCGTCAGGCCCAGATGGCCTCAGCCAGTACCTATGAACCCTTTACCTGGTATGCCGCGGCGGCCCTCATCTATCTGGCCATCAGTCTGGTCAGCGAGTACGGTCTCGGGCTGGCTGCCCGCTACACCCGCCGTTACGGAGGCTAATCGATGCAAGAGTATCTCATCGTCCTGCTGGGCGGTCTGGTCACCACGCTGGAGCTGACCCTGTTCAGCCTGCTGCTGGGCATCGTGCTGGCCGCGTTGATGACCTGGGTGCTGGAGTTGCGACTGCCGGTGGCGACCCAGCTGGTCCAGTTGTGGGTATTGATCTTTACCGGCACGCCGCTGCTTATTCAGATCTTTTTGATTTACTACGGCCCGGGTCAGTTCGAGTGGCTGAAAGCCGGCCCGCTCTGGCCGCTGCTCAAGCAGCCCTGGTTCTGCGCCGTGTTGGCGCTGGGTCTCAATACCGCGGCTTACTCCACCCGGCTGTTCAAGGGGGCGCTCGATACTATCCCCTCTGGTGAGGTAGAAGCGTGCCGGGCCCTGGGTTTTTCTGCTGGCCAGACCCTTTGGATGAAGGTGCGTCATGCAGCCCGCCGACTGGTTCCGACCTACTCTAACGAGGTGATCCTGGTGCTTAAGGGCAGTTCTCTTGCCAGTACTATCACCATCATGGATATCATGGGGCTGGCGCAGGGATTAAATGCCCAGACTTATGACACGTTGGCGGTGTTCGGGGTGGCGGGTGGGCTTTATTTGACTATGAATGGCTTGTTAACCATTGGTTTTCGCTGGTGTGAAAAACGGGCGTTGGCATTTCAATCCTGAGTTGGTTTGATCAGCAAGTTATAGAAGGGGAAGGACAGGAAAACTGTGCTTCCCCTTCAACTTTTTCGATTTTTTTCTATTTTTTGCCGCCGCTTGTTTCGTGGCTCACAGAACCTGTGACTGCAACTGTTATCAGATTGTTTTTTATGGGGCAATCCATTAAGGTTGGCCCCACAACAACAAATAACCTTAAACCTACGCTTAAGCATGGAGTTGAACATGAAAGTTGCCGTTCTGGGTGCCGCTGGTGGCATCGGTCAAGCCCTCGCTTTGCTGTTGAAAAATCGCCTGCCGGCCGGTTCTGAGCTGAGCCTGTATGACATCGCCCCCGTCACCCCAGGGGTGGCCGTTGACCTTAGTCATATCCCTACTGACGTCGCCATCAAGGGCTTCTGCGGTGAAGATCCGACTCCTGCGCTGGTTGGGGCCGATGTGGTGCTGATCTCCGCCGGGGTGGCACGCAAGCCGGGGATGGATCGCTCAGACCTGTTCAATATCAACGCCGGTATCGTCAAAAATCTGGTCGAGAAGTGCGCGGCTACTTGCCCGAAAGCCCTGATCGGTATCATCACCAACCCGGTCAACACTACTGTGGCCATCGCCGCCGAAGTGCTGAAGAAAGCCGGTGTCTATGACAAGCGTCGTCTGTTTGGTATCACCACTCTGGATGTGATCCGTGCTGAAACCTTTGTGGCTGCCGCCAAGGATTTGAACATCGACAAGGTGCGCGTCAAGGTGATCGGCGGGCACAGCGGTGTCACCATACTGCCGCTGCTCTCTCAGATCGAAGGGGCAACGTTCACTACTGAAGAAGTGGCGGCCATGACCAAGCGGATCCAGAACGCGGGTACCGAAGTGGTGGAAGCGAAAGCCGGTGGTGGTTCTGCGACCCTCTCCATGGGTC
>JBOFSK010000054.1:0-3196 GCA_051651505.1 Aeromonas sp. | reverse complement strand
GATGATGCTCGTCGTCAGGCTATCGCGCTCAACCACTCGGTGACGCACTTGCTGCACGCCGCCTTGCGTCAGGCACTGGGCGAGCATGTCACCCAGAAAGGTTCTCTGGTTGGGGCCGAGCGCATGCGTTTCGACTTCTCCCACTTCGAGGGGCTGACCATGGCGACCATTCGTCGCATTGAAGAAGTGGTCAACGCCCAGATCCGTGCCAACCATGAGGTCAGCACGCAGGTGATGGATCTGGATGCCGCCAAGGCTGCCGGTGCCATGGCGTTGTTTGGTGAAAAATATGAAGACGACGTGCGCGTGGTGCGCATGGGCGACTACTCCACCGAGCTGTGCGGCGGTACGCACGCTAAGCGCACCGGTGATATTGGCTTCTTTAAAATCATCGCTGAGAGCGGGATCGCGGCGGGTATTCGTCGTATTGAGGCGGTCACCGGCAAAGGCGCGATCGACTTTATGCATCAGCTGGCCGAGCACGTTGAAGAAGCCGCGGCGCTAGTGAAAGGGGATCAATTCTCCCTTAGCAGCAAGGTGCGCCTGATGCTGGACAAGTCCAAGTTGATGGAGCGCGAGCTGGAGCAGCTCAAGGCCAAGTTGGCGGCGCAAGCCGGTAGCGATCTGCTGAGCCAGGTGGTCGAGATCAACGGTCAGAAGGTGCTGGTTGCCGCGCTGGATGGGGCTGATCCTAAATCCCTGCGCGGTATGCTGGATGAATTAAAGAACCGGATGAAGTCCGGTGTTGTATTGCTGGCAACCTGCGGCGATGACAAGGTCAATCTGATCGCCGGTGTCACCAGCGACTTGACCGGCAAGGTTAAGGCGGGCGAGCTGGTCAATCTGGTTGCGCAGCAGGTGGGTGGCAAGGGCGGTGGTCGTCCGGACATGGCGCAGGCGGGTGGTACCCAGCCGGATGCTGTGCCTGCGGCGCTGCAATCTGTTCACTCCTGGCTGGAAGAGCGCCTGTAAGCGGGCGAGGTGATCTGTGGCACTCTATGTACAGAAGTACGGCGGCACGTCGGTCGGCACCCTGGAGCGGATCGCGGCAGTAGCTGAGCGGGTTCATCAGACCCGCGCCCAAGGACACGATGTGGTGGTGGTGGTCTCTGCCATGTCGGGCGAAACCAACCGGCTGCTGGGCATGGCCCAGCAGCTGGACCCTGATGCCAACCAGCGTGAGATGGATGTGCTGGTCTCCACTGGTGAGCAGGTCACCATAGCGCTGCTGGCGATCGCCTTGAACCAGCGCGGTTGCCCAGCGGTCTCAATGACCGGTGATCAGGTGCGCATTCATACCGATTCCGCCTATGGCAAGGCGCGTATTACCCACATCGATACCGACCGGGTTCAGGCAGAGCTGGGGGCGGGTAAGGTGGTGGTGATCGCCGGGTTCCAGGGCCGTGACGAGCATAACGCGATCACTACCCTGGGCCGTGGTGGTTCGGACACCACGGCGGTTGCCGTGGCGGCGGCCATCAAGGCGGATGAGTGCCAGATCTTTACCGATGTGGATGGCGTATATACCACGGATCCACGCATTGAGCCCAAAGCCCGGCGCCTGAGCACCATCACCTTCGAGGAGATGCTGGAGATGGCCAGCCTGGGAGCCAAGGTGCTGCAGATCCGCTCGGTGGAGTTTGCGGGCAAATACAGTGTCCCGCTGCGGGTGCTGTCGAGCTTTATCGATGGAGAGGGAACCTTAATCACATATGGAGGTGAGAGGATGGAAGCTCCCCTGGTATCCGGGATTGCTTTTAACCGCAACGAAGCCAGCCTGACTATTCTTGGGGTGCCAGATCGACCGACGGTTGCCGCGCAGATCCTCAATCCGATCAGCGACGCCAACATTGATGTCGATATGATTGTGCAGAACACCCTAGGAGATGGCACTGCCGACTTCACCTTTACGGTGAATCGTGATGATTATCGTCGCGCCCGGGCCCTGTTGGAGGAGACGGCGACTGCGCTGGGTGCCTCTTGCGTACAGGGTAATGGCGAAATTGCCAAGGTTTCCATTGTCGGTGTTGGCATGTGGAACCATCCCGGGGTGGCTCGTACTATGTTCAAGGTATTGGGTGAGGAGGGGATTAACATGCAGTTGATCTCAACCTCTGAAATCAAAATTTCTGTGGTGATTGACGAGAAGTATCTGGAGCTGGCGGTGCGGGCCTTGCACACAGCTTTTGGGTTGGATCAGGCACCGCAAGAGCAACCCTTGGGCTAACAATCTCTGATTGATTTAGTTTCAACCATTTACCATATCGGTATCTTTGTAAGATAATGTCGTACATCGATATAAAAACAAAACAGAATACAGGAGCAAGCGAATGCTTATTTTGACTCGTCGTGTAGGGGAAACCCTGATGATTGGTGACGAAGTGACTGTCACCGTGCTGGGCGTTAAAGGGAACCAGGTCCGCATCGGTGTTAACGCGCCGAAAGAGGTCTCTGTGCACCGTGAAGAGATCTACCAGCGCATCCAGGCTGAAAAAGTGCCGGCTCAACCTAGCTTCTAAGTGGGTTGTTGATGACTGTGACAAGGCGACACCTCATGTGTCGCCTTTTGTTTTTCTGATGGTAAGCATGGCCTCGCAAGGGGTGAAATAGTCTGGCAAGTGGCGATATAGCTGTCTTTTTGCCCATCTTGAGTAAATGCTGAGCGAACGGGCTTTTTTCTTCAAAAAAGTGTTTGACTAAAAATCCCGGTGAAGTATTATCAGCCCCGCAAACGGAGAGGTGGCCGAGAGGCTGAAGGCGCTCCCCTGCTAAGGGAGTATGCGGCTTATACCCGCATCGGGGGTTCGAATCCCCCCTTCTCCGCCATTTGCGCCCGTAGCTCAGCTGGATAGAGTACCTGGCTACGAACCAGGTGGTCGGAGGTTCGAATCCTCCCGGGCGCACCATATTTAGACTCAAGCAAGAGTCATGTGTTGACCATCAGCAAGTCGACACTTTGAAAAAGGCTTACTGATAAGTAGGCTTTTTTTATCGTTTTAAAACAGGGCGCCCGTAGCTCAGCTGGATAGAGTACCTGGCTACGAACCAGGTGGTCGGAGGTTCGAATCCTCCCGGGCGCACCATATTTAAAGGCAGTACCAAAAAGTTTATGAGCGCCCGTAGCTCAGCTGGATAGAGTACCTGGCTACGAACCAGGTGGTCGGAGGTTCGAATCCTCCCGGGCGCACCATATAGG
>JBOFSK010000053.1:0-3990 GCA_051651505.1 Aeromonas sp. | reverse complement strand
GAGAAAGCGCGACTCGAGAAAGAACTTCATCTGGCTTTTACCCTCTACGGAACATTCAACTCGGAAGGGGGCCTGCTGGATGAAGAGGGGCTGGATCCCCGCAAGGTACAAGACAGCATCGATGGCAAGCCCCTGATCTGGCCTGAGTTGTTATCCCAACTGGAGCAGCACAGCTTCGATGCGCTGATCGCCATCGACATGACCGCCAGCGAAACCGTGAGCCGCTACTATCCGGACTTTGCCCAGCTCGGCATTCATATCATCGCCGCCAACAAGTTTGCCGGAGCCGCCGACAGCGAGTTCTACCAGCGCATCAAACAAACCTGCCGCGACCATCAGGTGCAGTGGCGCTACAACGCTACCGTGGGCGCCGGGCTGCCGATCCAGTCCAGTATCCAGATGCTGCGCCAAAGTGGCGACCGCATTCACGGGGTCTCCGGCATCTTCTCCGGCACCCTCTCCTGGCTGTTCCAACAGTATGATGGCACCCGCCCCTTCTCCGAACTGGTGGACGAGGCCTGGCAACAGGGTCTGACCGAGCCGGACCCCCGCGAAGATCTCTCCGGTCAGGATGTACGGCGCAAATTGCTCATTCTGGCGCGAGAGGCCGGTTTCGAGTTAGATTCGGCCGATATCACGCTGGAAAATCTGGTCCCCGTTACCTTGCGCAAAGTCAGTGCAGATCAATTTATGGATCGACTCAAAGAGCTGGATGGCCCAATTCAGACCGCCTTTGAAGGTGCCAAGCGCCTTGGCAAAGCGCTGCGGTACGTGGCCCGCTTCGAGCGTAACGGCAAGGCGCGGGTTGGCCTGGAGACGCTGGAACCGCACCACCCGTTTGCCAACCTGCTGCCATGCGACAACATTTTTGCCATCGAGAGCGACAGCTACCGTAGCAACCCACTGGTGATCCAGGGACCCGGGGCCGGGCGGGAAGTGACGGCCGCGGCGATCCAGTACGATCTGTGGCAAATCTGCACCAGCCTCTAATCAGCTAGGGACAAGACAAGGCTACGGGGCGACCCTGGACACACAAAATAAAAAAGCCCGAGTCAATGACTCGGGCTTTTTACTGAATGCCGCTTCGCTTAGGAGAAGCAGGCCTGCAGCACGTAGAAAATAATAATGGCCAGAATGGCACCGGCAGGCAGGGTGATGATCCAGGAGACCACGATATTGCGCAGCACCCCCAGATTCAACGCCGCAATCCCGCGCGCCAGACCCACCCCCATCACCGCACCGACCAGAGTCTGGGTAGTGGAGATGGGCAGACCAGTACCGGAGGCAATCACCACAGTGGCGGCAGTCGCCAGCTGGGCAGCAAAACCACGGCTCGGGGTCAGGTGAGTGATGCCGGTTCCGACCGTCGCCATCACCTTCTCACCCATGGTCGCCAAACCGATCACGATACCAATGCCGCCAAGGGGCAGGATCCACCAAGCAATGGTGGACTTGCCTGCGATCTCACCGCCAGATGCCACGATAGAGGCGACCGCAGAGAGCGGGCCAATGGCGTTGGCCACATCGTTAGAGCCATGGGCAAACGCCATAGCACAGGCGGTGATCACCATCAGGATGCCAAATACCTTCTCCACGTTGGCGAAGTGCATCTTGCTGTCATCCTTCGGATTGTAGTTCTGACCGCGGATATAGAAGAAACCGGCAATCGCCACCGCAATAGAGATAGCAACGGAGAGCATAATCCCTTCCCCATTACTCAGGTGCAGACCAACGTGGGTCAACCCCTTCTTGATGGTGACCAGGCAGATCACCAGCGAGGTGAGGAACATGTAAAACGGCACATAGCGCTTGGCGTTCGCCAGCGGATCATCGGTGTTGAAGATAAGCTTCTGCACGCTGATAAACATGAAGTAAGCGATCACGCCGGAGATGGCGGGGGTGACGACCCAGGAGCCGACGATGCCACCAAACTTAGTCCACTGTACCGCTTCCGGCCCTATGCTCACCAACGCAAAACCGACGATAGCACCGATGATGGAGTGGGTGGTGGAGACCGGCCAGCCGAAATAGGACGCCAGGATCAACCAGGAACCCGCTGCCAGCAAAGAGGCAATCATGCCAAGCACCAGCAGATCCGGCGTGTTGGCAAAGGCGTTGGTATCTATGATGCCATTGCGGATGGTGGCCGTCACTTCGCCGCCGGCCAGATAGGCGCCGGCAAACTCGAAGATCATGGCGATGATGATCGCTTGGCGGATCGTCAGGGACTTGGTACCCACAGAGGTACCCATGGCGTTAGCCACATCGTTTGCACCAATGCCCCAGGCCATCAAAAAGCCGAACAAGGCCGCCACGAGCACCAGGGTAGTGCCGTAATTTGCGATAATGTCCATTAGTCGTGTTTTACCCAGTCAGTCGATTAAGAACGAGCCAGCATCAATTCCAGACGAGCACCCACGCGCTCAGCCTGATCAGCCAGGTCACCTACCCATTCGAGGATCTTATAGAGGAACATCACATCAATCGGATTGTATTTCTGCTCAACTGCTTGCAGCTGTTGGCGCAGTCCGATTTGCATGGCGTCAGTATCGTCCTCGATCAGATCCAGCTGGTGGATCATCTCGGCAACCATTTCAACTTCTCGTCCTTTGAAGCCGGTCTCGAGCAGCTCGTCGAGCTCCCCGATCGCTTTTTCAGCCTGAGCGGTCGCATCAATACAACGTTTAAGATAGGCCATAAAATCCGTCCGCATTTCTGCAGGGAATTCCATGCGACGACCAAGCATGCGGCCGGAAATATCCTTGGCACGGTTGGCAATCTTGTCTTGCTGGGTCAACAGCTCCAGCAGGTCGGTACGCGCGACCGGCAAAAACAGACCACGCGGCAGCTTCAGGCGAATTTCACGCTTGAGGATATCCGCTTCTTTTTCCAACTGGGCAATCTGCTGCCGGATCTTCTCGGCATCGTCCCAACGGTCTTCCGCAACAGCGTCAAAGAACGGAATGAGCTGCTCGCAGCACACATGAACCTTGATGATATGCTTTTGCAGCGGCTTGATGGGGGACTTGGCAAAAAGCCCCAAAATAGTATTTACTGGCATGGTTCAAACCTGTGTCGGTGAAAAAACACTCGATACGATTTAATGAGGCGCGCATGTTAACCGAACTGCGTCATCAATAAAACCGCGAATTAATCTCGTCGCCTGACGGCCATTATATCCCCCCACCCCTGATCCTGCCCTCACATTTGTCTGCAAGACTGGAATGAGTATGCAAACTGAAATCGAAATAAAATTTTTTGTCGCCAGAGATATTCAGGATGACATAAACAAACTACTGAATAGTATAGATATTATCACTTCATCACACCAACAGCTCGGCAACGTCTATTTCGATACACCGACGCTTGCCTTGCGCCAACTGGAGATGGGGTTACGGATCCGCCGCTGTGATCAATTTGCAGAACAGACCATCAAATGCCGCGGTCAGGTTGTCGGAGGCCTGCATAGCAGACCAGAATACAACACCCCCATCAGCGGCGACCGGCCCCGCCTTGCGGCCTTTCCCGCCGACATTTGGCCCACCCTGAGTGAGCGCGATGCCATTGAGCAACAGCTGGTCCCCCAGTTTCGCACCGACTTCCTGCGTCACGACTGGCAGATAACCTTTGCCGGAGCCCAGATCGAGCTGGCATGGGATCAAGGGGAGATAGTGGGCAGCCAGGGTCGTGCAGTGATCAACGAACTGGAGCTGGAGCTCAAATCCGGTGACACCGCCGCTTTATTTGTCTTAGCCCAGCGGCTGGCTCACCTCGGCGGGCTACGACTCGGTGCCCAATCCAAGGCCCAACGTGGCTACCAACTGGCGGGCCTTGGTAAGCCACTGGCACTGCAAGCACTGGCAGCGATCGAGGGAATGGAACCGGTAACGGCCATTAGCGAAGGGTTGCGTCACTGGCAGCATCAGGAGCAGCTCTGGCTGGAACATCTGCAGGATGAGGAGGTGCAGCAACAGGCATTCGACGCCCTGT
>JBOFSK010000052.1:0-8434 GCA_051651505.1 Aeromonas sp. | reverse complement strand
AGCCAAGCGAGCCCACCATTGGGGCTAATCGTTGGGTTAGCGAAGGGGGCCATGAGCCCCCTTTTTTTGGCCATCTAATGGGATAGCCACGGGTGAGAAAAAATGAAATTTAAAACAAAAAATACCCCTAAGGGGGTTGCTAGAGAGTCAGAAAACGTGCAGGCCCCTGAGGGGGGGAGTCTATTGCCATATGCCATGGCATTAAAAATATAATCATAAAATTCAATTGTTTATGTTTATATTTTTTCTGTTTCATTTGAAATCTATTGTCAGGTAATACGGTTTTTGTGCTAGAATGTTTGTAGTAAAATTACATTGTCAGGTTGATAAACTTGATCCGTGTCAATTTTGGCTATTTGGCCCTTTGTTATGATTTCTTAAGTCAAAACATTCAGGTAGAAAATAATTGAAAGCTGAATCCCCATTCGATTGTCTCAAGCCGGAAGCGATTGCTGCACTGGCTGAAGATATTACTTATGCCAAGGCGACTAAGCCTGCATACAAGGTCATTCCCCTGGCCATTACCGCGGGTGCTTTTATTGCCATCGCGTTTATCTTTTATCTCACAGTCACCACCGGTTCTGGCTCCATGTCTTGGGGTATGGCTAAACTGGTAGGCGGCCTGTGTTTCTCTCTGGGGTTGATCCTCTGCGTATTGCTGGGTGCCGAGCTGTTTACCTCGACCACGCTCACGCTGGTGGCCAAGGCGGCTAACCGTATTAGCTGGGCTCAGCTGCTAAAAAATTGGGGACTGGTTTATTTCGGGAACCTGATTGGCGGTTTGCTGATGGTTGGTCTTATCATCATGTCGGCGCAATATACCGCGGCAGATGGTCAGTGGGGGCTCAATGCTCTGAAAGTGGCTCAACACAAGATTCACCACACCTTCTTTGAAGCGCTGGCGCTAGGTATCCTTTGTAACTTGATGGTATGTCTTGCGGTGTGGATGGCCTTTGGTGCCCGCACTGCTACCGACAAGGTGATGGTGATGCTGCTGCCTGTTGCGATGTTTGTGGCATCCGGCTTTGAGCACAGTATCGCAAACATGTTTATGATCCCGGTGGGTATCGCCATTCATAGCGTCGCCAGCCCGGAGTTTTGGCAGGCCATTGGGCAAGACCCACTGACCTTTGCTGATCTGACCGTATCCAATTTTGTCTTACACAATCTGATCCCTGTCACTATTGGTAATATCATTGGTGGTGGCGTGATGGTTGGTTTGACTTACTGGTTTATCTTCCGTCGTCATCATTAAGGATGATTACGGGGTACAACATCAATACCGTGTGAGGTAATGAAAAATGGCAGAACTTAACGAACAGTTCCAAAAAGCATGGGAAGGCTTCGCGGCCGGTGAATGGCAGACCTCTGTCGACGCCCGTGACTTCATCCAGAAAAACTACACCCCGTATGAAGGTGATGAGTCTTTCCTGGCTGGCGCGACCGAAGCAACCACCACGCTGTGGGACAAGGTCATGGAAGGCATCAAGATCGAAAACCGCACGCATGCGCCGGTTGATTTTGATACTGACCTGCCCTCCACCATTACCGCACACGATGCCGGTTATATCGATCAGAGCCTGGAGCAGATCGTTGGTCTGCAGACTGACAAGCCGCTGAAGCGCGCCATCATCGCCAACGGCGGAATCAAGATGGTTAAAACTTCTTGCGAAGTGTACGGTCGTCAACTGGACCCTATGGTCGAGAAGATCTTCACCGACTACCGCAAGACTCACAACCAGGGTGTGTTTGACGTTTACACCAAAGATATCCTGAACTGCCGTAAGTCTGGTGTGATCACCGGTCTGCCTGATGCCTACGGCCGTGGCCGTATCATCGGTGACTACCGTCGTGTTGCTCTGTACGGTATCGATTTCCTGATGGCCGACAAACTGGCCCAGTTCAAGTCCCTGCAAGCGGACCTGGAAAACGGCGTCAACCTGGAAGCTACCATCCGTCTGCGCGAAGAGATCTCCGAGCAGCACCGTGCCCTGGCACAGATTAAGGTGATGGCTGCCAAGTACGGTTACGATATCTCCGTACCGGCCACCAACGCTAAAGAAGCCGTTCAGTGGACCTACTTCGCCTACCTGGCGGCAGTTAAATCCCAGAATGGCGCTGCCATGTCCTTCGGTCGTACCTCCAGCTTCCTGGATATCTACATCGAGCGTGACCTGCAAAAAGGCCTGATTACTGAGCAAGAAGCCCAGGAGCTGATGGACCACATGGTCATGAAGCTGCGTATGGTTCGCTTCCTGCGTACCCCAGAATACGATTCACTGTTCTCCGGCGACCCGATGTGGGCAACCGAGACCCTGGCTGGTATGGGCGTTGATGGCCGTACCCTGGTCACCAAGAACAGCTTCCGTATGCTGAACACCCTGTACACCATGGGCCCGTCTCCTGAGCCGAACCTGACCATTCTGTGGTCTGAGCAGCTGCCAATCGGTTTCAAAAAGTACTGCGCTAAGGTATCTATCGAGACCTCTTCTGTTCAGTATGAGAACGACGACCTGATGCGTCCGGATTTCAACAACGATGACTATGCCATCGCTTGCTGTGTATCCCCGCAGGTTGTTGGTAAACATATGCAGTTCTTTGGTGCGCGCGCCAACCTGGCCAAGACCATGCTTTATGCAATCAACGGCGGTGTGGACGAGAAGCTCAAGCTGCAGGTGGGTCCTAAGACTGACAAGATCACCTCCGAGTTCCTCGACTATGACGATGTCATGGCTCGTCTGGACCACTTCATGGACTGGCTGGCCAAGCAATACGTTGCTGCGCTGAACATCATCCATTACATGCACGACAAGTACAGCTACGAAGCCTCTCTGATGGCGCTGATGGACCGTGATGTCTATCGCACTATGGCATGTGGTATTGCTGGTCTGTCTGTGGCTGCTGATTCCCTGTCTGCTATCAAGTACGCCAAGGTGAAGCCAGTTCGTGACGAAGATGGCATTGCCATTGACTTCGAAATTGACGGTGAATACCCGCAATTTGGTAACAACGACGCGCGCGTTGATGATATCGCTTGCGAGCTGGTTGAGACCTTCATGAAGAAGATCCAGAAGCTCAACACGTACCGCAATGCAGTAGCGACCCAGTCTGTGCTGACCATCACCTCTAACGTGGTATATGGTAAGAAGACCGGTAACACCCCAGATGGCCGTCGCTCAGGCGCTCCGTTTGGCCCAGGTGCTAACCCGATGCACGGTCGTGACCAGAAGGGTGCTGTTGCTTCCCTGACGTCTGTTGCCAAGCTGCCGTTTGCTTACGCGAAAGATGGTATCTCCTATACCTTCTCCATCGTACCAAACGCACTGGGTAAAGATATGGAATCCCAGAAAGCCAACCTGGCTGGCCTGATGGATGGTTACTTCCATCACGAAGCCAACCTGGAAGGTGGTCAGCATCTGAACGTTAACGTGATGAACCGTGAAATGCTGCTGGAAGCCATGGAAGATCCAGAGAAGTATCCACAGCTGACCATCCGCGTATCCGGTTATGCCGTTCGCTTCAACTCTTTGACCAAAGAGCAACAGCAAGACGTCATCACCCGTACCTTCACCGCGTCTCTGTAATCGAGTCACCGTGAATCAAAACCGGCGCCCAAGGCGCCGGTTTTTTTTATGGGCGCAGAGTCGCTTTTTTTGTTGGGAGGGGGGGCGATAACCTCAACAGCGAAAGATCGGCAGATGGACCAATGCAACAAGGGCTGCAGTTTGCAGCCCTTGTCAGTATCCGTAGGATGGGGGGAGGTTTAGTTCGCCCAGGTGATGATGTGATCAATCCATTCACCGGCCTGATCTTCGTGGATCACTTTACCTCGTACGGATTGACCAGCCTGATGCATGGCGGAGCGACTGCCGGTCAGCAGGGGATGCCACTCTGGCAGGGTGTTTCCTTCGGCGAGTAGGCGATAGGCACAGCTAGCGGGCAACCAGTTATACTCGGCAATCTTGTCATGGGTGATCTGCAGGCAATCGGGCTCTTTTTTAAAGCGATTAAGGTAGTCAGAGCATTGGCAGGTCTTGGTGTTGAGCAGGTTACAGGCGACATTGGTAAATACCAGTTCGTCGGTGTCTTCATCGATCAGCTTGTTGAGGCAGCACTTGCCACAACCATCGCAGAGCGATTCCCACTCGGATGTTGTCATCTGCTGCAGACTTTTGGTCTGCCAAAAGGGGGCTTGCATCATACCGCTCACTTAATACACCTGATAAAGCGCGTGGTTATACCCCTTGTAGGCATGAATTTCAAGGGAAGGCTTGCTTTGATATAAAAATAATAATCACAATAGCCAACAGCTTACTTTTCCCTTTTAAGGTGGCATACCCCCCATGCCACAGAGGGTGAACCATCAACCTTGTTGTTACTGGGTCATATTGTGAATTGTGCCGGCCCGGGGTGATGCTGGTTAATGGCTAAGATAGATATCTTGATCAGCATAGCGCACAGGGGGAAGTTTCTGCGGATGGTGAGGGGCGCCGAAGAAGCGGGTTAGCACACCAGATTGCTGGCCAAGCCAGTGCAATTTGACATGATCCAGTTCGATCTGTTCGGGTAACCAAGTAAACACAGCAGCACAGTGGCCATTGCCCAAACTGCGTTCCAGGGTCTGTTGCCAGTTTTTGATTTTAGGTTTGTGTACCACCAGTACTCTTTTCGGATCGATACCGCGTGCTTGCAGCTGGAGTGCGGTAGGGCGTCCTGGCGGTGCGATCAGCAAGATCCAGCCGCTATGGTCGCTACCTAATTTGGTCAATTCAGTGAGGATCTGTTCATCCGACAGGTCGGTCAACCCTTTATGAGCCAACTCGGCGGTGCAGGTTACTCTGATTGGCCACGGATTGTTCATGGTCAAGGGCAGTGAGTGCAGGGGCTGGTGCATAGGTACTTTCCTGTATGAATGTCCAAGCTGTATGTGTATACAGTAGTTGCATCCGGTGGCAGTGACAAGTTTTTTGTGGAGATGCGCGATGGCATTACCGAGTAAAATGTATAAACCAATGTTTTTAAACGTTATTTATTTAAGTTGAGCGAGGGCGTTTTGTCTGAAGTGGACAAAGCGTGTGGCACCAACCATGGTTATACAGGTCATTGAGAGGAGGACCTGCCATGGATATCAGTATCTTGCAGCGAGTAGATGCCAACATCTTGTTAGGTATCATCAATGAGAAGCTGAGACTGGAGTGTGATGGGCTGGAGGAGTTACTGGCCTATTACGATATGAGTGAAGAGCAGCTGGCAGGACGTTTGGATCAGATTGGCTACCATTACGATCCATTAAGTAACCAGTTTAAGGCGCACCGCTGAGGCTGTCCTCATTGCTTCATATATTCTTGGAATGTTATTAGCGCATTGAAATCGGTTTCAATGCGCTTTTTTCATGGTTATTTTCAGAGACTTTTTGGGCTTTGCAAACTATGAAAACCTATTCATGCCGTTATTTTTTGTTTTTATTGTTAAGTTGTTGATTGTAAGCGTAAAAAACTTATCTACGCGATCGGTTAAAGGAAAGGGTTTTCAGCCATTTAAGGCCGTTTCTATCAGTTAAAGTGTGACTTGCGTTAACTTTTAATTCTGCTTATTTCGTTACTATTCTGCTGCCGGTACATATTTTGAGAAAACAACAGCGCCGGTCCCCGTAAGCGGGATAACAATTTTATTTGTAACGAAGGAATATGGTTTATGGCTACCAAGAAGAAGACAGACCAGGATCTCCAACTGGATAAAGATCAGCTCAAGGCGAGCATCGTGCGTCACCTGCGTTCTACCTTGGGTACAAGCGAACAAAAAGCCTCTCCCGAAGCGTGGTGGAAAGCCACTGCTGCTGCCGTCAACGAACAAGTGTACGAGCGCCTGACCCGTACTCAGCAGACTCACCTCAAGAAAGATACTCGTGCTATTCATTATCTCTCTGCTGAATTTTTGATGGGACGATTGACCTCTAACAACCTGCACAACCTCTCCTTGTATAAGACTTGCGAAGCGGCATTGGGTGAGCTTGGGCTGGACCTGACTGATTTGTGTGAACAAGAGCCTGATATGGCCCTTGGCAACGGCGGCCTGGGTCGTTTGGCGGCCTGCTTTATCGACTCACTGGCCACCCTGAACTACCCGGCCATAGGCTATGGCCTGCATTATGAACACGGCCTGTTCCGTCAGGAGATCCAAAATGGTCGTCAAATTGAGCGTCCAGACTCCTGGCGTGAATATGGCAACCCATGGGAGATCTGCCGTCCTGAATCGGTGCAGGAGATCCCGCTCTATGGCTATGTCGAAACCGTATTTGGTGACAAGGGCAGCTTGAAAAAGGTATGGCATGCCGGTCGCAAGATCAAAGGGGTACCGTGGGATATCCCAGTGGTAGGCTTTGGCGGCCACACCGTCAACATCCTGCGTCTGTGGGAATCCCGTGCCTCCGAGTTTTTCGATTGGGATGTGTTTAATGCCGGTGGTTATATCGACTCCCAAGCGGAAAAAGCCCAGGCAGAAACTATCTCCAAGGTCCTTTATCCGAATGATGAGACCGATGCGGGCAAAGAGCTGCGTCTGATCCAGCAGTACTTCTTCTGTGCTTGCTCCATCAAGGACATCATGCGCCGCTACAAGCGGGTACATGGTTCTGATTTCAGTAACTTTGCGGCGCAAATTGCCATTCAGCTTAACGATACCCACCCGACGGTGGCAATCCCTGAGCTGATGCGGGTACTGGTGGACGAAGAGGGTCTGGACTGGGAAGCGGCCTGGGCCATCAGCTATCAGGTATTCTCCTACACCAACCATACGCTGCTGCCGGAAGCGCTGGAGAAGTGGTCAGTCAGCCTGTTCGAGAAGGTACTGCCTCGCCATCTTGAGATCATCTATGAAATTAACGCCCGCTTCCTGAGCGAACTGGTTGAGCCCAAGTGGCCTGGCAATCATGCTATCAAAGCCAAACTCTCTATCATCGAAGAGGGACAAGTGCGCAAGGTTCGGATGGGTAACCTGTGTGTGGTGGGTTCTTCCAAAGTGAACGGCGTGGCCGAGATCCACTCCAAGCTGGTGAAAGAGGATCTCTTCCCCGAATATGCCGAACTGTGGCCCCAGAAGATCTGTAACGTTACCAATGGTGTGACACCTCGTCGCTGGTTGTTGGCCTGTAATCCCGAGCTGGCCGAGCTATTTAATGAAGTGGTGGGCAATGATTGGCCGCTGCAGTTAGACAAATTGCGTGGCGTGGTGAAGTTTGCTGACGACAAGGCATTTCAGCAGCAGTTTATGACCATCAAACGTCATAACAAGGAAAAACTGGTCAAGGTCATCAAGGACGAAACCGGCATTGATGTCAGTGCTGAAGCGATCTTCGACATCCAGATCAAACGTCTGCACGAGTACAAGCGTCAGCAGCTGAACCTGATCCACATTATGGCGCTTTACCGTCGCCTGTTGGCCAACCCGGATTATGATATGCATCCGCGGGTGTTTATCTTTGGCTCCAAAGCGGCGCCCGGTTACAAGCTGGCCAAAGACATCATCTATGCCATCAATAAGCTGGCGGATCGGGTCAATAACGATGGCCGCATTCAAGGTAAGTTGAAAGTGGTCTTTATGCCGAACTATCGCGTCAGCCTGGCCGAGAAATTGATCCCGGCGGCCGATGTCTCCGAGCAGATCTCCACTGCTGGCTATGAGGCGTCCGGTACCGGCAATATGAAGATGGCCCTCAACGGTGCAATCACCATAGGTACCTTGGACGGTGCCAATATCGAAATCGCCGAAGAGGCCGGCGCTGAAAACTGCGCTATCTTCGGTTTGAATGTGGATGAGGTAAAGGCACTGAAGGCGCGCGGTTACAACCCGTACGACTTCTACTATGGCAATACCGAGCTTAAAGCTGTGCTGGACTGGCTGGATACTGACTACTTCACGCCAGGCCGCCCGGGTGAGTTGGCTTCTATCAAGCACTCTTTGCTAGAAGGCGGGGATCCGTACCTGACCCTGGCAGACTTCCAGTCTTACTCGGAAGCACACAAGCTGATCGATACCTGGTATCGGGATCCGGCGCTGTGGGCCAAGAAGGTCATCATCAACTCGGCTACCATGGGCAAGTTCAACTCAGACCGCTCTATTCAGGACTACGTAGATCGGATCTGGGATCTGAAGCCTTGCAACGTTAGCTAACCAGAGATAGATGAAAAAAAAAGCCCTCGCAGTGCGAGGGCTTTTTGTTTTTGGGCTAAGGAGATCAGAGAATATCACCGACGAAATAGGCTAGCAGAGCAAGCAATATGGTGAACACCACGTTGAGGGCCATACCCGCTTTCATCATCTCTGTTTGGCGGATGTGGCCACTGGCAAACACGATAGCATTAGGCGGGGTAGCAACCGGCAGCATGAAAGCACAGGATGCGCCGATAGCGATCAACACGGCCATGACGACCGGTGA
>JBOFSK010000051.1:0-1776 GCA_051651505.1 Aeromonas sp. | reverse complement strand
AATTCCCTTTTCCTAGATGACAGGAACAACCAATGTCTGACATGAATATTGCAGCTGATGTGCGTTTAGCCAGCAACACTGCCCGTGGCATCAACAAGGCCGATGTGGTCTGGATGCTGGGTCTGTACGGTACCGCGGTCGGTGCCGGTGTGCTCTTTCTGCCCATCAACGCCGGTGTAGGTGGTCTGTGGCCGTTGGTGGCCATGTTGATCCTGGCCCTGCCGCTGACCTTCTTCGCTCACCGTGGTCTGGCCCGCTTTGTGCTGTCCGGCGCTACCCGTGATGGCGACATCACTGAAGTAGTCGAAGAGCACTTCGGCAAGACAGCGGGCAAATTCATTACCCTGCTCTACTTCTTTGCTATCTATCCCATCGTACTGATGTATTCGGTCGCCATCACCAACACCGTCGAGAGCGTGATCGTTCATCAGCTGGGCATGTCTGCCCCTCCCCGTGCCGTCCTGTCACTGGCGCTGATCCTCGGTCTGATGGCGGTGGTGCGTCTGGGTGGTGAAGTGATCGTCAAAGCGATGAGCTTGCTGGTATTCCCGTTCGTGCTCACCCTGATGGGCTTGGCGTTCTACCTGATCCCGCATTGGAACGGTGCCATTATCACCCAAGCTCCGGCCCTGTCCGACGCCTTCAACGGTGACTTTATCAAGACCCTGTGGCTGGCTATCCCGGTTATGGTGTTCTCCTTCAACCACTCCCCGATCATCTCCTCCTTCGCGGTGGACAACAAAGGTCGTTACGGTGAAGGTGCCGAGAAGAAGTGCAGCAACATCCTGCTGGGCGCCCACGTCATGATGGTAATGACCGTTATGTTCTTCGTATTCAGCTGCGTACTGAGCCTCTCCCCGGCTGATTTGGCTGCGGCCAAAGAACAGAACATCTCCATCCTGTCTTACCTGGCCAACCACTTCGATAACCCGGTTATCGGTACTGTGGCTCCGCTGATCGCCATGGTTGCCATCAGCAAATCCTTCCTGGGTCACTACCTGGGTGCGCAAGAAGGCATGAACGGCCTGATGGCCAAGGCGCTGCGTGAAAAGGGCAAGAACGTTGACACCAAGCAGCTGAACAAAGTGACCGCGGTGTTCATGATCCTGACCACCTGGGCTATTGCCACCATCAACCCGAGCATCCTCGGGATGATCGAAGACCTGGGCGGTCCGATCATTGCCATGCTGCTGTTCCTGATGCCGATGTACGCCATCGCCAAGGTACCGGCTATGCGCCAATACGCTGGCAACCTCAGCAACGGCTTCGTGACCCTGATTGGCTTGATCGCCATGTCCGGTATCATCTATAAGCTGATTGCCTGATAACATGGGTTAATGTTGTGAAAAGTCGCCTCGAATGAGGCGGCTTTTTTTTTGCCCGCTTGCCAAGCACCGACTTGGGTAACAGGACCCATATTCACTGTGCCTCGCTTAACAAGGGGGCGGGGGAGGCCTAACATGGCCCGACATTTGTTGATTCATCGGGACAAAGGAATATGTCTGCATTGAAAAAGGAGCTTGGGCTTTGGCAGGGAATGGGGTTACTGGCCACTTCGCTGCTGGGCACCGGAATTTTTGTGGTGCCAGCGACCGCCGCGTCGCTGGCGGGCGGGGCGTCGCTGTGGGCCTGGTTGCTGTTGATTGCGCTGGTGCTGCCCATCGCCTTTACCTTCGCCCGTCTTGGTCGCCGCTATCCCCATGCCGGTGGTGCGCCGCACCTGATTGGCCTCGCTTTTGGCAGTGGCGCCGAGCGCTTCTCCGCCTTCCTGTTTCT
>JBOFSK010000050.1:0-1015 GCA_051651505.1 Aeromonas sp. | reverse complement strand
GGTTAGTGTTGCAATCCTTCACCCGCCCATGGCGGGTTTCTTTTTTGGGAAAATATCGGCATGGCCTCATCGTCACAACGTGGCGGCAACAAAAAAGGGGCCAAAGCCCCTTGGATCATCTGCGTCTGTTGTTTGCGCTCTAGAATGCGTATTTAACCCGTGCGCTGAGGTTGCGGCCAGGTTCGGTCATGGCGCTGATATCAGATCCTTCGGCACGACCGGCGATGCGCTCGTAGCTGGTGTACTCCTTGTCAAACAGGTTAAAGACCCCAACGTTGAGCTGCAAATCCTGCAACGGGTTGAACTGGGCATACATGTCCACCACACCCCAGCCAGCGCTCTTCACATACTCTTTACCTTTGGTATCCTTGCGCACCTTGTCCATGTCGTCGGCAAAGCGCAGGGCTGTATTGAAATGCCACTGATCCTGTTCCAAGCGTACCCCGACCGAGCCGTTCAGTGGGCTCAGGCTGTTGATGTAGTTGCCATTCCCATCCTTGCCCTCGATGTAGGCGAGGTTGCCCCAGGCATTGACGATGTCGTTGAGCCAGTAATCAGCCTTGGCCTCGACCCCCTTGGTGGTCGCCTTGCTCAGGTTCTGGTACTGATAAATGGCGGTGCGCCCCTCTTTACCCACTTCTACCATCTCGATGAAATCATCGAACCTGTTGTAGAAGCTGGATACTTCATAGCTAAAACCGTTGCTGCTGCCACGCACCCCGAGATCGATGCCATCGCTGCTCTCCGGCTTAAGGTTAGGATTGGGCTCGATGCGATAACCATATGCCTGATGGTTGAGGGTGGAGAAGGCACTGTCATACATGGGCGCCTTGAAGCCGTGGCTATACTGGGCGAACAGGTTAGCCGCCTCGTGGGCCTTGAACACCAGACCCAGCTTGGGTGACAGCTCCCCTTGCGAGAACCCGTGCAGCTGGTCGCCGGTGTAGGCAGGATCGTTATCTGGGGTCATCCGGTAGTAGTCATAACGGGCCCCCGGGGTCAGCACCCAGCGCTC
>JBOFSK010000049.1:0-5398 GCA_051651505.1 Aeromonas sp. | reverse complement strand
CCCCACCCCCTAGTACTGCAGCAACAGTGTGATCAAGGCGAACAATACCGCGCCGAAGCATTTTGGCTGCCCACTTTGTTACATAGTCATGCCAACGATATTCTGGCAGCGCTGCCAGCGCGTTGCAGTCTGTTTCTTGAACACGAAACCCCCGGCCTCCCTTTGCGCAGCCACGATGGCGTCTTGGCTAACAATCAGCAGCTCATTACCCTCAATGGCCAGACCATTGCCCTGGCGACGACGCCTGGTGACGGCGGTCTGGTGCCAGAATCCGGCATGCGCGACATGGCACTCTGGTTAGAGGCCGGGCACTGTCACTTTCTCTGCCCGGCAGCCGTGCAGCCAGTGGCTCGTGCCATCCTCAATATTTGGCCCCTCGACCCCTATCTGGCCCGCCACTTCTTGTTGGCACTCACCCCTCTTTTACACAGCGCCACCGAGGCAGACTACCTCGCGGTATTTTCTGCCAGAGCACACCCGGCCAACCCGCACTCTGACTGGGTGCAGGCCTATATGAAACTAGAAAAAAAATTGCACCGAGCCTACCTTGATCATTAATTAATCAAAGCAAACAGCCAGTTAACTGAATGACACTATTTGCCATAAGGCTCATTTGTGAGCTTGATCATGTTTTCAAATCGGCATAGAGTGCGCCTCGTCATCGGAATGACAGCAACAGCTTGGCAGTGGTTTTTCACGCATTGCGTGCCATGCCGGTGCTCCAGACACACCAGGAGAGTGTGCAACCCGGTTCTGCCGGGTCATCTGCCAGACTCGACGCCGACCATACGGCGCCGCTGGCCGCTTATATAAATTAAAAAATGCGAAGCACGTGAAGCACGTGCGATCTCAACGAGGATTTTTTTATGATGAAAATGACTCCTTCCCTGATTGCCATCGCTATGGCAACCATGGGTGCTACCGCTGCTCACGCTGCTGACGACATCTACTTCGGTGCCGGTGCTGGTGCTGCTCACTTCAACGGCCTGAATGACATCGCTGGTGTCAACACTGGTACTGAAGATGCTGCTGCTGCCAACGCATTTGTAGGTTACAACTTCACCGAAAACTTCGGTACCGAGCTGGGCTACCTGTATGCCGGTCGTGGCAACACCAATGGTGAGCGTTACGAGAACCAAGGTGGCACGCTGTCTGGTATCGCTCGCATGCCTATCATGGGTGATATTTCTGCTTTCGCTGAAGGCGGCGCCTACTGGGCTCACACCGATGGCCTCGGCGTAAGTGACACCAAAGTGTCCCCGCTGGCTGGTGTTGGTCTGACTTACAAAGTCAGCGACGCGCTGGATCTGCAAGCCCGTTACCGTTACATGTGGAACGTTGCTGACCTGAACAACGGCGACCTGCACTCCAAGGCTGACCAATATGTTGGTACCCTGGAAGCGGTATACCACCCGTTCCGCACTTCCTATGTCGCTCCGGTTGTTGCGCCGATCGTAGAAGAAGCACCGGCCCCAGCACCGCAGATGGTTGAGAAAAACTTCGCCCTGAATTCAGACGTACTGTTTGCCTTTGGCAAAGACACCCTGAAGCCAGAAGGCGTTGCAGCCCTGAACGGCCTGTATCAGCAAATCGTTGAGTTCCAGCCAAAAGATGGCAACGCGGTTGTGGTTGGTTACACCGACCGTATCGGTTCCGACGCTTACAACCAGACTCTGTCTGAAGCGCGTGCCCGCACCGTTGCCGACTTCCTGGTCAGCAAAGGTATGGCTGCCAGCAAGGTTGCTATCGAAGGTCGTGGCGAAGCCAACCCAGTTACCGGCACCAAGTGCAACGGCGTAACTGCTAAAGCTCAACTGATCTCTTGCCTGGCCCCGGATCGTCGCGTAGAAGTGCGTGTATCTGGCGTACAAGAAGTTCAGCAATAATCTGACCTTGTTCAGATAATGCGAAAAAGGGATGCTACGGCATCCCTTTTTGTTTTCATGATGTTCGAAAGAATCCTTTCCTCTCCCCCTACCCTTGCCTGACCAGCCCTGAAAGCATAAAGTAGTTGCGCCTGTAAGGTATTGGATAAGCACAAAAAAGCGCTTTTTATCCGGTCTGTTGTCCATGCTGCCAAAGCATCATGAGTGTCCAAAAGCCTGCTGCTATCCACTTTGTTGGCGATTTTTCGCAACAAGAAAAACAAGTGCATTGCCCACCCCGGGCTAACACAACGAGGATAAACCGATGAAAATCAACATGGCTCCCACTCTGATTGCATTGGCGCTGGCCGCGGCGGGCACCACAGCACACGCCGCCGATGACTGGTATACCGGTATCGGTGCAGGCTGGGCCTATGCCCATCATCTGGATGATGTGGGAGGCAAAGAGACCGACAAGGATGCCACCGCGCTGAATCTATTCGGTGGCTACAACTTCAACGACTACTATGCTGCCGAGCTGGGCTATCTCTATGCCGGTAAAGGTGGCGTTGACGGCCTCGACTTCAAAACTCAAGGGGCAACCCTGTCGGGCCTAGCCCGCCTGCCCCTTGGTGACCTTGTTTCCCTCTTTGCCGAAGGCGGCGCCTACTTCAACCATGTCAATGGCAATGGCAACAGCGACAACGGTACTGCGCCGCTGGTCGGCCTTGGCCTGACCGCCAAACTCTCGGATCTTATCGATCTGCAAGCACGTTACCGCTACATGTGGGATCTGGGTGACGAACAGAAAACCTGGGAGAGCAACATGAGCGTGACGACGCTGGAGCTGGTGATGCACCCGAACCGGACCACCTATGTAGCACCGGTTGCCGCCCCAGCACCTGAGCCTGTACCGGAGCCTGTGATCATCGACAAGCGCTTTGCCCTGAGCTCAGATGTGCTGTTTGCCTTTGGTAAATCCAGCCTTAAGCCAGAAGGTGTCGCAGCGCTCAATACCCTCTATCAGCAGATCGTCGAAATTCAACCGAAAGATGGCAGCGCCTTGGTGATCGGTTACACCGACCACATTGGCTCTGATGCTTACAACCAGCAACTCTCCGAAGCACGCGCCCGTACCGTGGCCGATTTTCTGGTGAGCAAGGGGCTGCCAGCCGGCAAGGTGGCCATCGAAGGTCGTGGCGAAGCCAGCCCGGTCACCGGCACCCAGTGCAACAGCGTTAAGGGTAAAACCCAGCAGATCGCCTGTCTGGCACCAGATCGCCGGGTCGAAGTGCGCGTGACCGGCGTGCAGCAAGTCACCCAATAACAGGGGTTGATGTCGCCATGATACCAAAAGGGTCCGCAAGGGCCCTTTTTTTCATCCGCCCCTCCTCCTTGCTGGCCTGGCTCATCTTGCCAACCTCTGGATGCCTCCTGTTCGGCCATGTCGCCGGGTAGCAAACTGGTTAAAACAACAGCCTCACCTATAACTAATAGAAGCAGTGACTGGGATGTCACTGTTCTGTCTGATAAAAACAAATGAGGATAGACAATGAACACTTCACTCAAACCGGTTTGGCTCGCAGTGGTGCTGGCTATGACACTGCCCGCTGGGGCGCAGACTGGCGATTGGTATGGCGGGGTTGGCGCGGGCGTTGCTATTGCCCACGACCTGAATGATTTCAGCCAAGACAGTGACAACAACGCCACGGCTCTTACCCTGTTCGGTGGTTATAACCTCAACCCAAACCTGGGTGCCGAGCTGGGTTTTCTCTCGACCGGTGACTGGGATATCAAGGGCGCCGACTTTAACAGCAAGGGTGCGACCTTGTCGGTCATTGGCCGCTATCCTCTCAACGATATTTTTTCCGTGTTCGCCGAAGGTGGCGGTTATATCTATCACGTCAAGTCGATCAATGGGGGCGATGATAACCTGGCACCGCTGGCAGGTCTGGGGTTAACGGCCAAACTCCATGACTGGGTCGATATCCAGGCTCGCTACCGCTATATAGTGCGAGTGGGTGATGACCCGGACAATGACAAAGCCAATAGCGGCACCCAGCGCTGGGTCAGCGACATCAGTGTGGCAACCCTGGAGCTGGTGCTCCATCCCTATCGCACTCAACCTGCCGCCTATGTTCCAAGCCCGGCCCCCGCTATGCCAGTGGAACCAGACATCGTCGAGCAAAGCTTCAACCTGAGTTCTGATGTGCTATTTGCCTTTGCCAGTGCGGACCTCAAGCCCGAAGGCATGAGTGCACTCGATGCGCTCTACCAGCAGATCGTCGAGGTGCAACCCAAGGATGGCAACGCCCTGGTGATCGGCCATACCGACCGTATTGGCTCGGATGCCAGCAATCAGGCACTCTCGGAGGCACGGGCAACCACTGTGGCTAACTTCCTGATCAGCAAAGGATTGCCTGCCGACAAGGTGAGCACTCAGGGCAATGGTGAGGGTAATCCGGTCACCGGCAGTCAATGCGACAGCATCCAGGCCCGGGCAGCGCTCATCGACTGTCTCGGCCCAGATCGCCGGGTCGAAGTACGGGTCACCGGCGTACAGGCTGCCAGCGAATAGCTCAGCTGAAAAGCATCACCCGATCAGACATGCAGTAAAAAGGGATGCTTTGCATCCCTTTTTACTGTGCCTTGTTACCTCTGCGCGTCGGTTAACAAGGGGGGCGGCGCAGGCAAGATAGAAGAGGCATTGATGATTGTTATCTTCACACATGGGCGGCCTATTTAAACGATGAGCGGGCCAGACATTCTGCCACTGCTGAGGACTTTCCCCATGACGTTCATCGCATTTCCTACCCGGTTGTGACCGGTTTGCGACCCAGTCGACGAAATGTTCCCGGCGTCTGACCTGTCAGACGGCGAAAGCGGTTGGCAAAGTTAGCGCCATCGCTATAGCCGACCCGGGCCGCCAACTCTCCCAGCGGCCAGTTGGTATACAGCAGCAGCTGGCGCGCCTTGCTCATCCGCAGCTCCGTCACCCTCGCCATGGGACCCATGGCAAACACCTGCTGACAGAGTCGATGCAAGTGAGGCACAGAGCAGGCCATCTGGCTCGCCAACAAGGCCACGCTCCAGGGCTCGTCGAGGCGCGCCTCCACTCGGCGAAACAATGCCTGCAATCGCAGCTCGGGGGTGCCGCGCACCTCACCTTGCAAGGTCCGCTCCAGCAACGCCAGCAACAGACTGAGCAGCTGGGGTTGCAGCGAAGAACCGCCCCCCTCCCCCTGCATCAGACTGAGCAGATGATAGAGCTGATCGCCCTCCTCCCCTTGCCAGATGCGATGACCGAGTCGGTGCAGATGCTGCCAACGGGCAACATCATCAAGCAGGATCCAACTGATCTGCCACTGCTCGCCAATCAACTTGAGGCCACCAGGGATGGCGGCAGGCAGGAAAATGAGGGACCCGGCGGGAATAACCTGCTCACCGCTATCAGTAAGCAGCATGCCCCCCTCGTCGTGACTCACCATCAGGATATGAAACTCGGGACGGTTACGGCAGATCAGATAGTGATC
>JBOFSK010000048.1:0-2406 GCA_051651505.1 Aeromonas sp. | reverse complement strand
TCATCCCTTAATCGAGTAGAGCTAGGATACCGAGATTTGTCCTGGACAGAAGTTCAAACCCTCTCATCCATGCTTCAAATTCCCTATAGCCAACTAGAAATGAAAAAATCAATTGAAAAACGCAGCGATCGCTTCCCTTAAACAACAACCATTTTTTGATTTAACAGATCAATGACAGTGGATGACCACTTGATATGCTGCACAGTCTTATCGCTATTTGCGGCTTGATTTAGCTCCTAGACGGGAAGCCCCGCGCTGTAGCGCTTCGGTCAGCGTCGGGATGAGAGGCGCGTGAGTTGAGGGACGTTGCCCGACCGATTCCGTAGGACAGGGAGGGCAACAGTGCCGAAACGAACAAAGAATGATAAAATTGAATTAGATATTGAACCAGACTAGCGACAGCTTTCTGTCCCGACACAAACGTACAGCTTGCTGGTGAACAGTGCGGCGGATAGGAAATGCAAGGAATACACATCTTCAACAGTTTGCGGGAGGACTATCTCGTGAACTTAAAACAAATTGCCTGTGGATGGGATCTGATCGGGGTCGGCAGGACAACCTGTGGCTAGACAAGACCAGTTGAAGCAGGAACTTTCCAACAGCCGGAGTAAACAGGGGTTTGCTCGTGAGGCGGGAAGCCCGCGCTGTAATCTTTGATTCAGCGTCGGGAGGATGTCACCGTCACCTTGCCATATTTCTCTCCCGCCTCAGTTAGCTCATAAGCTGGGTTTTTGACTCCACTTTTGACTTGCAAGCCTAAGCCAATCAGCAGCAAATTAACCTGTCTTGGTTTAACTAATGGGGGGTTCGGGGGGCTATAAGTCCCGCGCTCTATTGCTACGATGAGCGGCGGGATACATGGACACCCCGCGTCGATTGAGGGGTAAGCCTGCGGTACGCTGCGCTCCGTTGGCGGAGCCTGCGCTTTGCGCTTAGCCCCAAGAATCGACAAACTATCTATCGGTTCTAACAGAATGTGTGAATCTGTTAGAATGTAGATATGTTGAACTTGACCTACAGCTACCGGATCTATCCAGGACTTGACCAAGAAGCTCAAATGCTTGACTGGTTGGAGCAATGCCGTCGCGTTTACAACTACGCTTTGGCAGAGCGTAAAGACTGGATCAATTCGCATAAATGTGCGGTCAATGCTTGCAGTATCAGGCAGGAATATGTCATCCCTGCTGACACACCGTATCCCGACTACTACAAACAGCAAAATGCGCTGACCAAGGCAAAAGAGGTTTTCCCAGAACTGAAGGCCGTTCATTCTCAAGTCTTGCAAGATGCCCTGAAGCGACTGGATAAGTCGTTCAAGTTCAGGCAAGAGAGAGGGTTTGGGTTCCCTCGCTTCAAAAAGTTTGGTCAGTATCGCTCGTTTGTCTTTCCCCAGTTTAAGTCGAATCCAGTCAATGGATTTGAACTCAAACTGCCGAAGGTTGGAGCAGTACCTATGAACCTGCATCGACCCATCCCAGAAGGGTTTGAGGTCAAGCAAGTTCGGGTTGTGTTCAAGTCGTCGGGCTGGTACGCTCAACTGATTCTGCAAGCTGATGTTGCCGTTCCTGATGTCATGCCGCAGGGTCAACCCCTTGGCATTGATTTGGGATTGGAAAAGTTCTTGGCGGTATCGACAGGTGAATTGGTAGAGCGCCCTCGCTTTTTCGTGGATTTGCAAAGCAAGCTTCGATGGCTGCAACGCAAATTGAGAAACAAGAAAAAGGGTTCTACTAACTACCGGAAGATTCAAGCCAAGATTCGCGCCTTGCATGAGCACATTCACAACGTTCGGCGGGAGTTTCACTTTCTGACGGCGCATAGGCTTTGCGACCGTGCTGGAATGATCTTTACTGAGGATTTGAACCTCAAGATGACCAGTCGTGGCATGTTGGCGAAGCATTGTTTGGATGCCGCTTGGGGCAGTTTCCTGGAAATCCTCAAGTGGGTGTCTTGGAAACGGGGAGTTTACTTTGCCAAAGTTGACCCCAATGGAACCAGTCAAACTTGCCCTCAGTGTGGGATGCATACTGGTAGAAAGAAACTGAGTGAACGAGTGCATCATTGCGATGAATGTGGATATGTAACTGACCGAGATGTAGCCGCCGCGCAAGTGGTAGAGCAACGAGGTCTTGTAGCCGTTGGACAGACGGTGATACTGCCTGTGGAGGAAGGTTGCCTGGGAACCCCGATGAAGCAGGAAACCTCAAGAGCGATCTTGGGAAGCCCGCGCTCTACCCGATAAAGGGTCAGCGTCGGGAGGATGTCACGGGTGCGATCGCAATAAATTTGTTGCAGTTCCGATTTCAACCCGACAACCAGCCCCAATTAAAGGTAATGCTACTTTTGGGGCGAGTTTCCTTGGTAAATTCCATCACACAGTTGCAATTGACTTGACAGGTTCGACTA
>JBOFSK010000047.1:0-3025 GCA_051651505.1 Aeromonas sp. | reverse complement strand
TTAAATTATTGGATGAACGGGCACTGGCGCTTTCTTTCAGCCGCAATTATATGCTGAGAAAATTAATCCAAGATCTAAAGCCGGAAGCCTTTAATCCCCAAACTCGATAGATTATCGCCCCTTTGGGGCATATAATCGTGAAACCTGATTATCAGCGATCGCACCAACTCCTCAGCTAAAGCAGCAGGAGCCCCGCGCTCTACCGAAGGTGAGCGTCGGGAGGAATGCGAGTCCGGCGGAGGCACGGAGCCGGACAATAATTGATCGGGCATATAGTTGTACTCCTGTTTCTGATGAGATAGAATAGGTCTATGAATCAAGTCCTGACTATCTCCTGTAAGCTCAAGGTATCCGAATCGCAAACCATAAAACTGGCTGCGACACTGGAGGCTTTTGGGCAAGCGTTGAACTGGGTGAACCAGAACACGCCAGAGAAGATAGCCAATGCGGTCAAACTGCAATCCCTTTGTTACTACGAGGTTCGCGCTCGTTTTGGTCTGTCGAGTAATTTGGCTCAACAGGTTTGCAGACGGGTAGCAGGCTCTCGCAAGGTTGCCAAGCAAAAGCACCGTCCGGTCAAGGCGTTCAAGCATAGCTTTGCGACCTACGACGCTCGGATCTTCTCGTTTCGAGAGAAGGACTGGACGGTTTCGCTGACTACTGTTGATGGTCGTGAGCGCTTTGAGTTGGCAATCGGTAACTACCAACGGGGAATGCTGGCAGACACTAACCCCAAGTCCGCCACACTGGTCAAGCGGCAGGATGGTTCTTTCTACATCCAAATTTGTTTGGAGTCGGAGCCGCCAGAGCCGCGTGACGGTGACGATGTTTTGGGCGTGGACTTGGGACGCACTGACATTGCTCATACGTCCGAGGGTCAAACCTGGGAAGGTCAGAGTCTTAACAAGGTGCGTGACCACTATGCCAACTTGAGAGCGAAGCTTCAACACAAAGCCAGTAAGGGCACACGCAGTACACGCCGCCGAGTGCGTGAACTGCTGCAACGGTTGTCTGGTCGTGAGCGTCGTTTTCAAAGCTGGTTGAATCACAACATTTCGAAAAGTCTCGTTCAAACTGCCAAGTCCAAACAAGCCAGCCTTGCACTGGAAGATTTGACAGGTATTCGTGAACGCACGAACCAACAACCCCGCAACAAAACCGAGCGTAGACGGTCGAATAGTTGGGCATTCAATCAACTGCGGCTGTTTATTGACTACAAGGCTCTCAGGGCAGGGGTAAAGGTTGTGCTGGTCAATCCTGCTTACACTAGCCAAACCTGTCATCAATGCCTGCACATCCACCCCGTCAAAGGGGAGTCGTACAGGAACGGTAAGCGGTTTAAGTGTGGGCATTGCGGTTGGCATGGTGATGCGGATTTGAACGGGGCGAAGAATATCAAAACAATCGGGGCATCGGTAATATGTCCTGGAGGCTCCTGGCTCTCTTGCGAGAGAGTTGGCGGGCTGCTGAAACTTCCTGGGCTTTTGGAAAGCCCGCGCTGTACTGCCTAAGCAGTCAGCGTCGGGAAGACGTTACTCGGTGAAGTTTTTCATGCCGATTTTTGTAACGACAAGGTAAAAATTGTCACTGACCCCGCTCTAAAGAGACGGGGCTTGCCGGAAGCTAAAGCCAATAGTAGAAAGCAGGCGCAAGCAGGACTAGACAAGGGCTGAGAAGCCAATTAGAAACGCTGAAGGTGGCACTTCGTAGGATGCTATAGACCCCTCTCTAATCCATAGCCGCTCCGTGTTTTTAAGTCGAAGAGAAATACAAAATTAGGCTTATCGCCAATCAAACTATGCAATACGTCCCAGTAGTAGATTCAGACCAACGCCCCTTAATGCCAACTACCCCGCAACGGGCAGAACGTTGGATTAAGTCAGGCAAGGCAACCCCATTCTTTCGCAAGGGGATTTTTTGTGTTCGCCTAAACGTCCCACCTTCGGATCGTCAAACTCAACCAATTTCGGTGGGTGTTGATCCGGGAAGTAAACGCGAGGGATTTACCGTTAAATCCCAGGCTCATACCTACCTGAATCAGCAATTCCATGCTGTCGATTGGGTAAAGGATGCAGAGGAGTCAGGCACCAATGCCAGACGAGCCAGACGGCAACGCAAGACCCCATACCGGAAGAATCGAAAAAACCGTTCTAGGGGTGGAATTCCTCCTAGCACTAAAGCGCGGTGGCAACTCAAAATCAGAGTAGTCAAGGTTTATGTCTCTATCTTTCCGATTTCCCATATCGGGATTGAGGACGTTAAGGCAGAAACCAGGAAGGGATGCAAGCGTTGGAATACCTCGTTCTCGCCGCTTGAGGTCGGAAAGCAATGGTGTTATTCCGAATTACGACGAATTGCTGAGTTGACGGTTTTTGATGGGTACGAAAATACTTACTTGATCCGTCAAGCGCTGGGGCTGAAGAAGTCAAAAAATAAGCTTTCAAGCGGGTTCAACGCTCATTGTGTTGACTCCTGGGTGTTGGCTTATTTGCTGGTTGGTGGCAACCCTATCCCTGACAACATCGTGGTCATGGAATGTAAACCGATTAGATTACATCGTCGTCAGCTTCATGTTTTCAATCCTGGAGCTAATGGATACCGTCGTCCTTATGGCGGTTCCCTATCCCAAGGGCTGAAGCGTGGTGGCATCGTCAAGCACGTCAAACGCGGTTTTTGCTATGTCGGCGGCGAAGATGTCGAAAAAGGACGGATTTCTTTGCATGACCTGGGATCAGGTAAACGCCTGACCCAAAGTGCAAAGCCCCAAGATTGTAAGTTCCTTGCTTATAACTCTTGGCGAACTGTTGTAGGCGGTTAAAACCGCTAGTTCGTTTTTCCTCCCAGGTCTAAAGACACTGGGTTTCCAAACGTATCAGGAGTTTCTCAATGACATTTGACTCTAATCTGATCGATCAAATCAAAGGCGCTGTGTTTCTCGTTGACATTGTTCAGGAGCGTCTAGACCTAAAACGATCAGGTAAGGAGCTTAAAGGTTGTTGCCCGTTCCATGAAGAAAAGTCACCCA
>JBOFSK010000046.1:0-4473 GCA_051651505.1 Aeromonas sp. | reverse complement strand
GGCGGCTTGCTGGCGGGTATCGGCGGCACCTATCTGGCGGTAGCCCAGACGGCGCAGTTCATCCCCAACATGAGTGCGGGCAAGGGCTTTATGGCGCTGGCGGCACTGGTGTTTGGCAAATGGCGCCCTTGGAGTGCCTTGGCAGCCTGTCTGCTGTTTGGCTTTCTCGATGCAGTCGCCATCCGGCTGCAGGGGGTCAGCATCGGTGACTTCGCGATTCCGGTACAGGCCATCGAGGCGCTGCCTTACATCCTGACGGTGTTCCTGCTGGCGGGCTTTATCGGCCGCGCAGTGGCGCCCAAGGCGCTCGGCACCCCCTATGTGAAGGAGCGGGAGTAGCGCCCTTTATCGCGATATTCCCGACCACCCAGATAGCAGCAGGCCCACTTCGGTGGGCCTGTTTTTGGGTGGGCTGTTTTTGGGTGGGGCTAAGGGGCGGGTTACAGCAAAAACAGGGTCGCTAGTCCCAGAAAGATAAAGAAGCCGCCGGTGTCGGTGATGGCGGTGATCATCACGCTGGCGCCCACTGCCGGGTCGCGGCCAAGGCGGGTCATGGTCATGGGGATGATGACCCCCATCAGAGCCGCCACCAGCAGGTTGAGTACCATGGCCAGGGTCATGACCCCCCCGAGTGCCGGGTCCTGATACAGCAAAAACGTCACCAATCCCATGATGCCACCCCACACTAGTCCGTTAATCAGGGCCACCCCCAGCTCGCGCACTACCAGAAAGGAGAGGTTACCCGCCTGAATGTGCTGCAGGGCCAGCGCGCGCACTATCATGGTGATGGTCTGGTTGCCGGTGTTGCCGCCGATCCCGGCGACGATGGGCATCAGGGCCGCCAGGGCCACCAGTTGGGAGATGGTGTGCTCGAACATGCCGATCACCCGGGAAGCCACAAAGGCAGTGCAGAGGTTCAGGGCCAGCCAGGCCCAGCGGGTTTTGAAGGCCTTGCCAACCGGAGCAAATACATCTTCATCTTCACTGATCCCCCCCATCCGGCGCAGATCGGTGTCGCTCTCTTCATAGACCAGATCGACCACCTCTTCGACCGTGATGCGGCCCATCAGCTTGCCCTTGCCATCCACCACGGCGGCAGAGAGCAGGTCATCTCGCTCAAAGGTGCGGGCCGCCGCTTCGTCGTTGTCTTCCGGATCAAAGGTCACCGGGTCACTTGCCATCACGGCGCTGACCCGGGTGGCGGGCTTGTTGAGCAGCACTGTGGTCAGGGGCAACTCCCCCAGCAGGTGGTTGCGCCGGTCGATGACAAACAGCTTGTCGGTGTTGGCGGGGATCTTGCCACGCAGGCGCAGATAACGTTGCACTGTGGCCAGATTTACCTCGGGGCGGACGGTGATGATCTCGAAGTCCATCATGGCGCCCACGGTATGTTTACCGTAGCGGATCACCTCCCGCACCCGATCCCGTTCCGTGGGGGCCATGGAGGTGAGCAGCCGCCCCATCAGGTTACGGGGCAGGTATTGGCCGAGATAGATCTGATCGTCGATGTCGAGGGTGCGCAGGGCGCGCAGCAGCGCCTTGTCGCTCATGCCGCTGATCAGGCTCTCCCACACCGTTTCTGACGCTTCGACCAGGATCTGGCCGCGCTTATCCTCATCGACCAGAGCCCACAAGGCATCACGCTCATCGGGCGGCAATGATTCGAGGGCATCGGCGACGTCGGCTGCAGGCAGCCGATTGACCAGCCCGTGCAGTTCGCTGGTCTGATCCCGCTGCTCGGCATCCTGCTCCTGTTGCGGGTCGAGCAGGCTGTCGGTGAGGGCATCATCACTCAGCAGCAGGCTAAGAATGCGGGATCGCTCTTCCGCACGCTGCCGGGCGCTGTTTTTGATGGGAAGAGACATGGATAGATTCCTGAAAGGGTGGCCAAGGGCGCAATACCCATAGGATACCAGACTTAAAACAACAGGTTATGACCGAGGTATGCAGTGAGAGAAAAAAAGAGGCCACCTTGGGGTGGCCTCTGGGTTATTGGTGGTGACCGGCCGCTCAGGCCAGCGCCTGTTGGCGGGATGAGTCACTGCCTTGGCCAAACCAGGCGAGCTGATCGGCCAGGGTCACTACTGACCCCACCATGATCAGTGCTGGACTCTCGACCCCCACCGCCAACGCGGGCAGTTGGTCGAGGGTGCCGCGAATGACCCGTTGCTGAGCACGGGTGCCATGCTCGATCAGGGCGACCGGGGTGTTGCTGGCTTTACCGTGGGCGATCAACTGCTGGCGAATGGTGGCACAGCTAGAAAGCCCCATATAGAACACCAGGGTCTGTTGATCGCGAGCCAGCAGGGGCCATTCGAGATCCTGACTGCCCCCCTTGCCGTGGGCGGTCACAAATCGCACGCTTTGGGCGTGATCGCGGTGAGTCAGTGGAATGCCAGCATACGCCGCGCAGCCACTGGCCGCGGTGATCCCCGGCACCACCTGAAAGCCGATGCCGCTGCCGACTAGGGTCTCCAGCTCTTCACCGCCACGGCCAAAGATAAAGGGATCGCCCCCCTTGAGGCGTACCACCCGTTGCCCCTTTTTGGCTTCATCAAGGAGCAGTTGATTGATCCCCTCTTGTGGTACGCAGTGGTTGCCCGCCTGCTTGCCGACGAAGATGCACTTAGCATCCCGGCGCACCAGCGCCATCACCTCGTCGGAGACCAGCCGGTCATAGACCACTACATCCGCCTGCTGCATCTGACGCAGGGCATGCAGGGTGAGCAGACCGGGATCCCCGGGGCCAGCTCCCACCAGCACCACCTCACCGCCAGTGTGGCTTTCATCGGCAAACAGGCTGTCGGCCAGCTGATTGGCCGAGGCGTGATCCCCCCGTGCCAGCGCTTGGCCGAGGCGATCCGCTCCCAGCAGTCGCTCCCAGAAGCGGCGTCGCTCCCCCATGCTGGCGAAACGGGCCTTGACCCGATCCCGCAGGCTGCCGGCAAACGCCGCTACCGCCCCCAGATGTTGCGGTAGCAGGGCTTCGAGCTTTTCCCGTAGCAGGCGGGCCAGCACCGGCGCCTTGCCGCCGGAGGAGATAGCCACCATCAGCGGCGAGCGATCGATGATCGACGGCATGATAAAGCTGGAGCGTTTCGGGTCATCCACCACGTTGGCAAAGATCCGCGCCTGATTGGCGCTCTGGTAGACCAGGGCATTCACTTCACGGCGATTGGTCGCGGCCACGACTAACCACTTGCCCTCCAGCTGCTCGGGTGCAAATTCGCCAGCCAGCCACTCGATACTCCCGTTGGCAGCCAGTTCCGCCAGTTCGGGGTCAAGGGCCGGCGCAACCACGGTCAGGCAGGCGCCGGCGTCGAGCAGCAGGCGCGCCTTGCGCTCCGCTACGTCGCCGCCGCCGACCAGCAGCACAGGTTTATGGTCGAGTCGGCAAAAGATGGGCAAGTAGTCCATGGTCACTCCAGATTAAACGGGTTGGGTCTGGCTGGTGGTGCGGGTGGCGTCACTTATGACGGCGACCGGGCGCTCAGCCTTGGGGGTGGCATACCAGTAGCCGAGGCCCATAAAGAGGACGCCGGAGATGGTGTTGCCCAGGGTCACCCACAGCAAGTTGTGGCCGATGCCGCCCAGGGTGTAGGCATCCGAGTGGGCGCCAAACCAGGAGAGGGCGAACAGGGTCATGTTGGCGATCGAGTGCTCATAGCCAGAGGCGATAAAAGCCAGCAGGCACCACCAGATAGCGATCATGCGGGCGGCGCCTTCGGTGCGCAGCGACATCCAGATAGCCAGGCAGACCAGCCAGTTACAGAGCACCCCTTTCATCAACAGGGTCAGGGCCGGCATCTGGGTTTTGGCCAGTGCCACCTTGTGGGCCAGGCTGCCGGCATCTGGCAGCAGGCTGCCACCGTAGGAGTAGATCAGTGCCACCGCAATGGAGCCGAGCAGGTTGCCGGTCCAGGTTTGCGGCAGGATGCGCAGCATATCCGCCATGCTGATCTTGCCGGCCTTGATCCCGAAGGTGAGGAACATGGTGTGGCCGGTATAGAGTTCGGAGCCGGCGATGATCACCATGGTCAGGGCGATGCCGAAGGTGGCCCCCATCACCAGTGGGCGGATGGCGGGATCCACCAGGTTGCCCAAGGTAAAGATCAGGATGATGCCAAGGCCCACATAGGCCCCCGCCATGGCGGAGCTGAGCCAGAAGCCGAGCTTATCGCTGCGCTCGAAACGGTTGATACGGGCCGCGTTGGCGGCGCACTTGTTAATGGTTTCCGTGTACATTCATTGAGTCCTTGAAAGGGCTGCCTGCAGGCAGCCCGAAAGAGAGTGAAATCGGGTTTAGACGGCGACCCAGACCTGCTGGTCACGGACTTCGACGGGATAGCTTTGAACCGACATGGCCGGGTTATCGACGCAGTGGCCGTCGTTCAGACGAAAGCGCTGCTTCTTGAGCGGGCTGGCCACCCAGAGTTCGCCGTCGTGTTCGCAGATCATGCCCCGCGACAGCAC
>JBOFSK010000045.1:0-4060 GCA_051651505.1 Aeromonas sp. | reverse complement strand
CTGCCGCTGCTCTCTCAGATCGAAGGGGCAACGTTCACTACTGAAGAAGTGGCGGCCATGACCAAGCGGATCCAGAACGCGGGTACCGAAGTGGTGGAAGCGAAAGCCGGTGGTGGTTCTGCGACCCTCTCCATGGGTCAGGCGGCTTGCCGTTTCGGTCTCTCCCTCATCAAGGGGCTGCAGGGCGAAGCCAACGTCATTGAGTGTGCCTACGTGGAAGGCAACGGCGAGCACGCCACCTTCTTCGCGCAGCCAGTGTTACTGGGCAAGAACGGCGTCGAAACCGTACTGGATTACGGCAAGTTGAGCGCCTTCGAGCAGGAAGCGATGGACGGTATGCTGGCTACCTTGAAAGCCGATATCCAGCTGGGTGTCGATTTCGTCAAGTAAGCGGTTCAACCCTATCAACAAGGGAGCTTCGGCTCCCTTTTGTATTGGTGAGATCCAGTCGGCAGGCTAAGGAGATGGCGGGGGCGGCCGATAACAGTGTGCAGCAGGAGATCCTTATCATGAACCCCCCTATTCTTGTCATGCTTATCGGCGTATTAACGTCCCCTCTCTATGGGGCCGTCGCCTCGCATCACGTACCTGCCGCTGTCCAGCCCACGGTGGGGGTGCTCCCCTCAGGGCCGGCAGCGGCGCCCGATATGGTGTTGCTCCCTGCTGAGCCAAACGTCCCCCGGGTGCTAAATGGCGGGAGTGGCGCACCGCTGCCAACCGTTGGGGCATCGCCGATGGCCTCCCAGGTCGTCAGTGAGCTGCAGGTAGTGCCCCTCTATCGTCAGGATGATCTGCTTAACTGGATTGAGCAAGGACGTCATCTCACTCAGGTCAAGCAAGATCGCTGTCAGTTAACCCAAGATATTGAAGCGCGCGCCTCGGTGATGAAGATCCCGGCCTACCAGTTTTTATGGGGTGACATGCTGGCGTGGGGGGTTTGCACCAAGCCCAACGCTGAGCTCGGGGTGCAATATATGTGGGAGGCGGCCAATCAGGGATTAGCGCCGGCACTGGAGCAGCTGGGTCGCTACTACTGGAAGGGGATCCTGGTGCAAAAAGATTTAGTTCGTGCCGAGACCCTGATGCGCGAGTCCGCCAGCCTGGGGTTGTTACGATCTCGCATCCAGTGGGTCGAGATGCTGCTGCAGGGGATGGGCAGTCCGCTTGATTATGAGGATGCCTATCGCTGGCTGCACGGTTCTGTCATCGGTGACAAGGCTCAGCACCAGAAGGCGGCGAGCTTGCTCAAACGGTTGAGTAACCAGATGCCTGCCAACGTGGTGACCCGCGCCAAGGCCATGCACTGAGCCAAAAAAATGACCCACAGAGATTGATCTGTGGGTCCGGTTTCAGCCGCCGTGCCATGACAGGCTCTCACCACTCTCTGTTATATGGTGCTGGCTGGCTCAGAGATCTTGATGAGGGCCAAAAACTTCGTAATGGAGTTGGCCGGCCGGGATGCCCAGCGCAAGCAGCTGGTGCTTGATCGCCTGCATAAAGCCGACGGGGCCGCAGAAGTAGTAGTGGGCCTCTGGCGTGATGCGCTCCTTCACTGTGGCCAGATCCATGGTGCCGGCAAGGTCGTAATCTGCGCCCTGCACGTCACTGGCCTCCGGCACCCGATACCAGACCCGACTCATCAGGTTGGGGTGCTGGCTGGTTTTTTGCTGAATATCCTCCCTGAAGGCGTGCATTGAGCCTTGTTCGCAGGCGTGTAGCCAGCTGATGTCGGCCTGGTGGCCGTTTGCCAATAGTTGGTTGAGCATGCTCATCATCGGTGTCACACCCACTCCCGCGGAGAGCAGCACGACCGGGGTGTGGCTGTCAGCTTTCAGGTAGAAATCACCGGTGGGGGGCATCACGTCGACCTTGTCACCCGCCTGCAGGTGATCGTGCAGCAGGTTGGAGACTTGCCCCTCGGGTTCACGCTTGACGCTGATCCGGTAGTCTTGCCCGTTGGGGGCATCGGAGAGGGAGTATTGGCGGATTTCCTGATACTCCAGTTCGGGGTGAACCAGCTTGACGCTGAGGTATTGGCCAGGCCTGAAGGCCAACACTGGCTTGCCATCTGCCGGTGCTAATACGAAGGAGGTGATGAGGGCGCTCTCGGCCCGCTTCTCCTTGATAATGAAACTGCGGGTACCTTGCCAGCCGCCATCCTGATTTGCCTTCTCCTGATAGATCTCCTGCTCGCGACCGATGAAGATATTGGCCAGCACACCATAGGCCTTACCCCAGGCGTCCAGCACCTCATCGGTGACCGCAGTTCCACCCAATTCTTTGAGCGTGGCCAAGAGATGGCTACCTACAATGTGATATTGTTCCGGCTGGATCAGGAATCCGGTATGTTTATGGGCAATTCGTTCGACGGCCCCCGCCAGTGCGCCCAGGTTATCGATATTTTTGGCATACGCGGCGACTGCATTGAACAGAGCCAGCGGCTGGCCGCCACTGCGTTGATGGGCCAGGTTGAAGATATCTTTCAGCTCCGGGTTATGGCTGAACATCCGCTGGTAGAAGTGCTGGGTTAACGCAGGCCCTGCTGATTCAAGCAAGGGAATGGTGCTTTTGATGACGGCAACGGTGGTTTGGTCTAGCATAGGGGCCTCGCTCTAATTAAACATATAAAATGTTACTTAATAAGTGGCATCCTAGATGTTTATTTGATTTGAATCAATACTTCACTTTTCGCATCGCGCTAATCAGGTTTTATGAGACTAACCAGTTATACAGATTTCGGATTGAGAGCGCTGCTCTATCTGGCCACTTTGCCGCAAGGGGAGTTGTCCAGTGTCGCCAAGGTATCGGCGTTATATGGTGTTTCTCGCAATCACATGGTGAAGGTCGTCAATCAGCTGGTGAAGCTGGGCTATCTGCAATCCCAACGAGGCAAAAATGGCGGTATCCGTATGGCATGCGATCCGGCCAGCATCAATATCGGGCAGGTGATCCGGGCGCTTGAAGGCAATCTGGACGGGATCGACTGCGGCTCCCCCGTTTGTCATATCGTCTCGGTCTGTTTGCTCAAGCGTGCGCTGAAAGAGGCGATGGATGCATTTTTGGCTGTGATGGACAGTTACACCTTACAAGACCTGCTGGCCAACCGTGACGAGTTGCAGCGGGTCTTTGGCGAGTTGATCCCGACCTTGGTGCTAGAGCCGGAGACAGAAGAGGAGTGATATGCAAAGGGCTGTCGATGACAGCCCTTGTTGTGTGATTACTCGGATTTCGCACGGTAGGAGGCCGGAATGATCCGGGCCATCTTTACCATGTTGTTCTCCACATCCAGGATCTCGATGGGGTAGCCTGCCAGCCGGATCCCGATATTGGCTTGTGGGATCTCCTCCAGATACTCAAGGATCAGGCCATTGAGCGTGCGTGGTCCGTCAAGAGGCAGATGCCAGTGCATCTCCTTGTTGAGCTCACGGACACTCGCCGACCCTTCTACCAGAAAGGTGCCATCTGGCTGGGGGTGAATTTCGTCACTCAGGGCCGGGGTCATGGAGGTGGTAAAGTCTCCCACTATCTCTTCCAATATGCCATCTAGGGTGATCAGCCCCTGAATATCGCCATATTCATCGACAATCAAGCCGATCCGCTCCTTATTGCGCTGGAACTTGGCCAGCTGCACGTTGAGCGGGGTGCCTTCCGGGATAAAATAAATCTCGTCGACTTCGCGCAACAGGCTGGATTTGTTGAATTGATCTTTGGCAATCAAGCGCAGCGCATCGCGGGCGTGTAAAAAACCCACCACGTCATCGATGTTGTCACGATAGAGCAAAATCTTGGTGTGGGCGCAGTGCGCCAGCTGGCGCAGTATGGTTTTCCAGTCGTCATTGATGTCGATTGCGTAGATATCGCTGCGCGGCACCATGATGTCCTCGACCAGCATTTTATCGAGGTCCAAGATGCTGATCAGCATCTCCTGATGGCGTTTGGGGATCAGGTTGCCCGCCTCGTTGACGATGGTGCGCAGCTCCTCGGTATTGAGCGAGTCATCCTTGTTAGGGTTGATCTTCAGCAACTTGAGCAAACCGCTGGTGATGCCGTTGATCAACCA
>JBOFSK010000044.1:0-1021 GCA_051651505.1 Aeromonas sp. | reverse complement strand
GCGGGAACCAGATCCCCATCCAGCAGCAGGGTCACGGTGAACACCGGACGCACGAACTGGATGGTCTTGTCGCCCCAGCGCATCATTTTCGGGATGGGCAGCTTGGCCAGTGCTTGGCTAACCATGTCACCGAGCAGATCTTTGGCCGGACGGCCTTCGACCTTGGCGGTGTGAACCAGCCACTCGCCCTTGTCGGTGACCAGACGCTCGGCTTGAGCAACTGTGATGCCGTTGCCACGGGCCCAGCCTTCGGCAGCTTTGGTCGGCTTGCCTTCGGCATCGAACGCCTGAGACACGGCCGGGCCGCGCTTCTCGACGCTCTTGCTCGGCTGTTCGCCAGCCAGCTCGCTCACTTTGAGAGCCAGACGGCGTGGTGAGGCAAACCACTCGACACCGGCGAAGGCCAGATCGGCCTTGGTCAGTTCGCTTTTGAGGTTGTCGGCAAAGGCTTCGGCCAGGGAGCGCAGGGCTTTGGGCGGCAGCTCAGCAGTACCGATCTCTACCAGAAATGTATGTTGTGCCATGTCCGTTCCTTAACCTTGCTGCTCGTTGCTGTCACGACGCTGGCGCTCTTCGTCGCTGCGTTTGCACATGGGGAAGCCCAGCGCTTCGCGGGAGGCGTAGTAGGCCTCGGCCACGGCCTTGGTCAGGGTGCGAATGCGCAGAATATAGCGTTGACGCTCGGTGACCGAGATGGCCTTGCGGGCATCTAGCAGGTTGAAGCAGTGCGCAGCCTTGAGAATGCGCTCGTAGGCGGGCAGTGGCAGCGGTTTTTCCAGCGCCAGCAGGTGCTGGGCCTCTTTTTCGTGCTGCTCAAAGCTGTGGAACAGAAAATCGACATCGGCGTGTTCGAAGTTGTAGGTGGATTGCTCCACTTCGTTCTGGTGGAACACGTCGCCGTAGGTGGTCTTGCCCAGCGGGCCATCAGACCAGACCAGATCGTAGACGCTGTCTACGCCCTGAATGTACATGGCCAGACGCTCGAGACCGTAGGTGATCTCGCCGGTAACCGGCTTGCACT
>JBOFSK010000043.1:0-4185 GCA_051651505.1 Aeromonas sp. | reverse complement strand
GCCGTGGAACCACCTGATCCCATGCCGAACTCAGAAGTGAAACGCGGTAGCGCCGATGGTAGTGTGGCATTCGCCATGCGAGAGTAGGACACTGCCAGGCACCCAATTTAAGAACCCCGCTCAGTGAGCGGGGTTTTTTGTTGGCTGAAAATCAGTAAATCGTCTTAACATTGACCTTTTATTTCCTCTTCTTTGCGGTTTTCTCTGTTTTTCCTCTTCGATTTTCTCTGGTTCTGTCATCGCCGCTGGCGATGGTTGCCGCTATAATGGCCGCCCTCAAGCAAGGTGGTGGTATGAAAGCAGAATATCTACAGCGATTCGGGGGCATTGCCCGTCTTTATGGTCAGAGCGCTCTGCGCTCCTTCAGTCAGGCGAAAGTCTGCGTGGTAGGGATCGGCGGCGTGGGCTCCTGGGCGGCGGAGGCGCTGGCTCGGGCCGGTATCAACCAGATCACCCTGATCGACATGGATGATATCTGTATTACCAACACCAATCGCCAGATCCATGCCATGCAGGGTACGGTTGGTCGTCTCAAGACCGAGGTAATGGCCGAGCGCATTCGTGCTATTAACCCTGATTGTAACGTGATTGAAGTGGACGACTTTGTGACCCCGGACAATCTGGCTGAGCATATCAAGCGGGAGTTTGATTATGTGGTGGATGCCATCGATTCGGTCAAGGCCAAGGTGGCGCTGATCGCTTTTTGCAAGCGCAACAAGATCCCGGTGATTGTGGCGGGTGGTGCTGGCGGGCAGATGGACCCGACCCAAATCAAGGTGGCTGATCTGGCCAAGACCATTCAGGATCCGTTGGCGGCCAAGGTGCGCTCCGACCTGCGCCGGTTGCACAATTTCAGCAAGAATCCGGCCCGCAGGTTTGCGGTGGAGTGTGTCTTCTCAACCGAGCAGTTGAGCTATCCGGATGGCAATGGTGGCACTTGTCAGGCCAAGGCCGCCAGCGATGGCACCATGAAGATGGATTGCGCCTCCGGCTTTGGTGCCGTGACGCCGGTGACGGCAACCTTTGGGTTAGTTGCAGCTTCCCGGGTGCTGAAGAAGATTGCCGAGCGGGGTGCTCGCGCCGAGAAAGAGGCCGGGAATGAAGAAGCCGGGTCGATTAGCGAAGCGTAATCGACCACTGAACCAGGCGGGTTAGACCGCCTGCTGCCGGATCCCTAGCACGATCGCTCTGAGCCCGTTACCTCGTGACGGGCTCAAGTGTTTCTCAAGCCCCAGTTCGGTGAAATAGCCTTCCATCTCAAAAGCCTGGATCGCCGCAGACGATTGGTGGTTGAGCGCCGCCAACACGATGACGATCAGACCACGCACGATACGAGCATCGGAGTCACAGGCAAAGTGCCAGCAACCATCCTCGCTTTGTTCTCCCTTCAGCCAGGCCTGGCTTTCACATCCCTTGAGGCGGAATTCTTCCTGCTGCCACTCGCTGGGCAGGGCTGGTAACAATTTGCCGAGCTGGATGATCAGCCGGTACTGGTTCTCCCAGCCGTGAGCGGCGACAAACTGTTGGCGGATGCTGTCGGCGCTGGGCTCAAGGCCGATCTGGGTATACGTTGCGAGGCTATTCATTCGGTTGTCTGCCTTAGAAAAAATCACTGAGTTTGTGCAGGGCGGCCAGCAGGGCGTCGACATCATCTCGATTGTTGTAGCAGGCCAGCGAGGCACGGATGGTGCCGCCGATCCCGAGCGACGCCATTAGCGGCATGGCGCAGTGATGGCCGACGCGCAGGGCGATCCCCTGCATATCGAGCAGAGTAGCGGCATCTTGCGGATGGATATCCTCCAGCAGGAAGGAGGCAGCACCGCTACGTTGGCTGGGCTCACCGATGAGGCGCAGCCCCGGCACCTGCCGCAGGCCGGCGATCAGATAGTCGGTCAGCGCCTGCTCATGACTGGCGAGCCATGACCGGTCTTGCGCCATCAGAAAGTCGATGGCGGCGGCCAGGCCGATCGCGCCAGCAATATGGGGAGTACCCGCCTCAAACTTGAAGGGCAGGCTATTGAAGGTGGTGCCGTTGAAACTGACCTGATCGATCATCTCACCGCCGGCCTGCCAGGGCGGCATCCGCTCCAATAGCTCGGTGCGGCCCCACAACATGCCGATGCCGGTCGGGCCATAGAGCTTGTGGCCGGAAAAGGCGTAGAAGTCGCAGCCGATGGCTTGCACATCCACCTCGAGATGGGCCACCGCTTGGGCACCATCGATCAGGGTCAGGGCGCCAACCGTTTTGGCAGCCGCCACCATCCGGGCGACCGGATTGACGGTACCGAGGGCATTGGAGACGTGGGCCACACTCACCAGCCGGGTACGCGGCCCCAGCATGGCCAGATAGGCGGCCAGATCGAGATCGCCCCGCTCATCGAGGGGGATAACCCGGATCAGGGCGCCGGTGCGCTGGGCGACCAGTTGCCACGGGACGATATTGGCGTGGTGCTCCAGGGTGCTGAGCACTATTTCGTCCCCCGCCTTGAGCTCGCTCAGCCCCCAGCTCTGGGCCACCAGATTGATGGCTTCTGTGGTGCCGCGGGTCCAGATCACCTCGTGGCTGCGGGGGGCATTGATAAAGCGGGCTACCGTGTCGCGGGCCGCCTCGAAGGCATAAGTGGCGCGGCCGCTCAGGGCGTGAGCAGCTCGGTGCACATTGGCGTTATCGGCCTGATAGTAGTGAGCGATCGCATCTAGCACCGCTTGTGGTTTCTGGGTGGTGGCGGCGTTGTCCAGATAGACCAGAGGGTGGCCGTTTACCTCCTGCGCCAAGGTCGGAAACTGGCTGCGCAGTCGGTCATGCTGTTGCTGATTCATGCTCCCCTCATCATCTGGAAAAAGTCATCATCTCGAAAGGTCGGCCATGATCCTGAAAATAGCGCGCAAACACAAGGCGCGATATGCCCGGTTGGCAGTGGTAGCCGGTGTGGCAGCTACGGCGCAACGGGCGATTTCTGGTACAATGCCGCCCCTCATCATAAGCCAAGAGATCTGGCCCATGAAGCTCAACCCCAATCAGAACGAAGCGGTCAAGTATGTTTCCGGCCCTTGCCTGGTGCTGGCGGGTGCCGGATCGGGCAAAACCCGCGTCATCACCAACAAGATTGCCTATTTGGTGCAGCAGTGCGGTTACAACGCGCGCCATATCGCGGCTGTCACCTTTACCAACAAGGCGGCGCGTGAGATGAAGGCGCGGGTCGGCCAGACCTTAGGGCGCAAGGAGGCGCGGGGGCTGATGGTTTCCACCTTCCATACCCTGGGTCTTGATATTATTCGTCGTGAGCACAAGAGCCTGAATCTCAAGGCGAACTTCTCCCTGTTCGATGATACCGATCAGCTGGCGTTGCTCAAGGAGCTGACCGAAGACGAGCTCGATAACGACAAGGACAAGCTCTCGGCCCTTATCAGCCAGATCTCCAACTGGAAGAATGATCTCATTCTGCCCGCCCGCGCCATGCGCATCGCTCGCGGGCCGGAAGAGGTGCTGATGGCCCAGCTTTATGAGCGTTATCACCGTCAGATGGTGGCTTATAACGCGCTCGATTTTGACGATCTCATCGTGATGCCGACCCTGCTGCTCAAGAGCAATCAGGAGGTGCGCGAGCGCTGGCAGAACAAGATCCGCTACCTGCTGGTCGATGAGTATCAGGATACCAATACCAGCCAGTATGAGCTGGTGAAGCAGATTGTCGGCGAGCGGGCCCGCTTTACCGTGGTGGGGGATGATGACCAGTCCATCTACTCCTGGCGTGGCGCCAAGCCGCAGAATCTGGTGCTGCTGAGCCAAGATTACCCCAGTCTCAAGCTGATCAAGCTGGAGCAGAACTACCGCTCCAAGCGGCGGATCCTCAAGTGCGCCAACATCCTGATTGCCAACAACCCCCACGTCTATGACAAGGCACTCTTCTCAGAGCTGGATGAGGGGGTGAAGCTCAAGGTGCTGTTCGCCAAGAACGAGGAGCATGAGGCGGAGCGGATTGCCGCCGAAATGATGGGCCATAAATTTATGAACCGCACCCGGTTCAAGGATTACGCCATCCTCTATCGGGGCAACCATCAGTCGCGCATCTTCGAGAAGGCGCTGATGAGCAACCGGATCCCGTATCGCATCTCGGGTGGCACCTCGTTTTTCTCCCGCACCGAGATCAAGGACATCATGGCCTACCTCAAGTTGTTGGTGAA
>JBOFSK010000042.1:0-10259 GCA_051651505.1 Aeromonas sp. | reverse complement strand
CAACGCAGGAGATAGCCCGATCTCGACTCTGATCAATGCCAGGGTACACATCGGATCTCATCTTATCGGGGCAGGTGCAGGCCTGCTGCTTGGCCTGCACCGTGTATCACTGAGTGAGCCTGTTACGCACCAGCCAACTCGGCATTGATGCTGGCCAGCATGGCGGCCGGATCGGTAGCCTGCGTAATGGGACGACCGATAACCAGATAATCGGACCCCGCCTCGACCGCCGCTTTCGGTGTCATCACCCGGCGCTGATCCCCGGCCGCTGAACCGGTCGGGCGAATACCCGGGGTCACCAGCTTGAAATCTTCGCCCAGCAAGGCTTTCAGCTCATGGGCCTCGTTGGCAGAACAGACCACCCCATCCAGACCGGATGCCTTGGTCAAGGTTGCCAGCCGGATCACCTGCTCGGCCGGACTCACATCCAAACCAAGAGGGACCATATCAGCTTGTTCCATGCTGGTCAGCACTGTCACTCCGATAAGCCAAGGCGCCTTGTCACCATAAGGCAGCAAGGCCTCTTTGGCAGCACGCATCATCCGCTCACCACCACTGGCATGCACGTTGACCATCCAGACACCAAGCTCGGCACTGGCAGCCACGGCTTTGGCAACGGTATTGGGAATATCATGAAACTTCAGATCCAAAAAGACATCAAATCCCTTTGCCACCAGCTGGCGCACAAACTGGGGGCCAAACAGGGTAAACATCTCCTTACCTACCTTGAGACGGCACTGGGCCGGAGAGATACGTTCAATGAACGCTAAGGCATCTGCCTCGTGCTGATAATCCAGCGCTACCAGTACTTTGGGATCTAGCATCTCACATCCTATTGCTTGTTATTCACCGTCCAGACCACGGATCGGCTTGATGGAACCCCAGTGGCGACAAGATGGGCACTGCCAGAACAACGAGTGAGTAGCAAAGCCACACTGCCGACACTTGTGGGTTGACTTGATTTTGATCTGCTCACCGACCAGCTGTTGCAGCAGTTCGAGGCTCTCTTTGGCGGGCCCCTCCTCCGCACTGGCCAACTGAAAACCCACCAACTGATAAAAGCCCTTCATAGAAGGATGACGACGCAACTGGCGCAATACCAGCGCACGGGCCTGACTCAGGCCATCACGCTCCTCCACCAGTTTGGCCAGGGCCAAGGTCACACTGACGCCGGCGTGATCTTCCACCGCCTTTTCAAGCAGCGGGATCAAGGCAGGCGTGCGCCCCAGTTGCTGATAGCACTCAAGCAACCTAGGCATCGCCTCGGAGGCAAAATCGATATCCTGCTCGAACACCCGCAGCAACTCCTTACTGGCCTGCTCATACTCCCCTTCCGCCATGGCAAGATCAGCGAGACGCAAACTGGCGCGTGCACACGCGGGATTGATAGTGACCGCACGCTTGAGCTTGAGCAACCCCTCGGCTTTTTTCCCATCACGCAGTGCGCTCTCCGCTTGTTCGCAATAAAAGTGGGAGATGGGATCAGCCAGTTTCTTGCCCTGAAATTTTTGCAGCCGGACCCCGACATCGATGGCCTTGTCCCAATCGCGCAACTGCTGATGAATGATCAAGAGCTGGGCCAACGCTGTCTCTTCGAAATCACTGTCATCACACAGCTCGTTCCAAAGCGTTTCTGCCCGATCCAGTAAACCGGCAGCCAGAAAATCGCGGGCCAGCTCCTGCAAGGCAAGCTGACGCTGTTCCCGGGTCAATTGACGGGTCACCAGGTTTTGATGGATTTTGATGGCGCGGTCGACCTCTCCTCGCTGGCGAAACAGATTGCCAAGGGAGAGGTGGGTTTCGATGGTTTCGCTGTCCACCTCAAGCAACTGGATAAAGAGATCCACTGCTTTGTCAGATTGATCGGACAGCAAATAGTTGAGGCCCGCCACATACTGGCGAGAGAACTGGTTACTCTGTTTCTGGGTGTCCTGACGAACACTCCTGCGCCCCATGTACCAGCCATAACCAGCGGCAATGGGCAACAGCAGGAAAAGCAGTTCAAGCATGGAGGAACATTATTCCTTACCCGGTGAACGGGCCAGCTCCAACTCGCGGGATTGACGACGCATAGTGCGGTTGAGGGTGCGGTTTTGCATCTTCAGGCGCAGGAACAGCATGCCAAATACCAGCCAGCCCAGCAAAAAACCGCCAGCAAAGAAGAAACCCAACAACATGGCAAGCGAGAACTCACCTTGGGCTATCAAATAATTAAACTGAACCAGCTGGCCATTTTGTGAACCTAGCGCCAGGGTCAGCATAAATACCAACACCAACGGAATGAGGGCCAAAATACGCTTCATAGGAGCTCCCTGTCAGTATCTAATGAGAGGCTGATTATCCTTAAAATCACCGGCAGACTCTAGCGTGAATGGGAAAAGAGTTGAAGAAACAGGACGATTGGCACAGGAATCGTTACTAAAAATAAAAAAGGCATACCCGAGGTATGCCCATTTCTGCATTATTCAATGATATTGACGCGCTCGCGCAACTCTTTGCCAGGTTTGAAATGCGGGACATATTTCCCCGTCAGTTCAACCTTATCACCCGTTTTGGGGTTACGTCCCACTCGGGGGGCGCGGTAATGCAGTGAAAAACTGCCAAATCCGCGAATTTCAATCCGGTCGCCGTTTTGCAAGGTCGACGCCATCTGCTCAAGGATCTCCTTGATGGCGGCTTCGACATCCTTGGCCGGCATATGCATGCGGCTGGATGCCAATTGTTCGATGAGATCTGATTTGGTCATAACGTTAAATCTCCTTCCCCGATCACATGCAATTTCATTTATGCCAAGATAAAAAAAGGCGGCGCAATGCCGCCTTTTTTATGCATCAAGGATTACTCACCCTTGGCGGCTTTGAATGCTTCCATCATAGCATTGCTGAACACAACTTCTTCTTGTTGGTTCAGGCTATCGATAGCAACACGCTCATCAGCCTCGTCCTTAGCACGGACAGACAGGCTTACGGTGCGGTTCTTACGATCAACGCCCATGAAGCGAGCTTCAACTTCGTCACCTACAGACAACACCAGAGTAGCGTCTTCTACACGGTCACGAGCAGCGTCGGAGGCACGCAGGTAGCCTTCTACGCCGTCAGCCAGTTCGATAACGGCACCTTTGGCATCAACCTCGGTAACCTTGCCCTTCACAATAGCACCTTTCTTGTTATCAGCCAGGTACTTGTTGAATGGGTCTTCTTCGATCTGCTTGACACCCAGGGAGATGCGCTCACGCTCTGGATCCACTTGCAGAACCACGGCTTCGATCTCGTCGCCTTTCTTGAATTCACGCACGGCTTCTTCGCCCTGGTTGTTCCAGGAGATGTCAGACAGGTGAACCAGACCGTCGATGCCGCCATCCAGACCGATGAAGATACCGAAGTCAGTGATGGACTTGATCTTGCCAGAAACACGGTCGCCTTTGGCGTGAGTTTCGGCAAACAGCTGCCATGGGTTAGATTTGCACTGCTTCAGACCCAGGGAGATACGACGACGCTCTTCGTCGATATCCAGAACCATCACGTCAACCACGTCGCCAACGTTAACAACTTTGGACGGGTGGATGTTCTTGTTGGTCCAATCCATCTCGGATACGTGTACCAGGCCTTCAACGCCTTCTTCGATTTCAACGAAGCAGCCGTAGTCGGTCAGGTTGGTCACGCGGCCAGACAGACGGGTGGTCTCTGGGTAACGCTTGGCGATAGCAACCCAAGGATCTTCGCCCAGCTGCTTCAGACCCAAGGATACACGGGTACGCTCACGGTCAAACTTCAGAACCTTGACAGCGATCTCATCGCCAACGTTGACGATTTCGGAAGGATGCTTAACGCGCTTCCACGCCATGTCGGTGATGTGCAGCAGGCCGTCAACACCGCCCAGATCTACGAATGCACCGTAGTCGGTCAGGTTCTTAACGATACCCTTAACTTCTTGACCTTCTTGCAGGTTAGCCAGCAGGCTTTCACGCTCGGAGGTGTTCTCGGTCTCGATCACAGCACGACGGGAAACAACAACGTTGTTGCGCTTCTGGTCCAGCTTGATGACTTTGAACTCGAGTTCTTTGTTTTCCAGGTGAGCGGTGTCACGGATCGGACGCACGTCAACCAGAGAACCCGGCAGGAAGGCACGGATGCCATTCAGTTCAACGGTGAAACCACCCTTGACTTTGCCGTTGATGATACCGATAACGGTAGCTTGCTCTTCGTAAGCTTTTTCAAGCTGCAGCCAGGCTTCGTGGCGCTTGGCTTTTTCACGGGACAGCTTGGTTTCGCCGAAACCATCTTCGATAGAGTCCAGAGCTACATCGACAGTGTCACCAACACTGATTTCCAGTTCGCCCAGGGCGTTCTTGAATTCTTCAGCCGGGATAGCAGACTCAGATTTCAGACCGGCGTCAACCAGTACGAAACCGTTTTCGATAGCAACTACAGTACCCTTGACGATGGAACCTTGACGGGTTTCAACGGAGTTCAGGGACTCTTCAAAGAGTTGAGCAAAAGATTCGATCATTGTTTATGTCACAAATGAAACATCCACTTGCAATCCGGCACAAGCGGGGCTGTTTTAAATAATCTGCGCCATCCATGGTGCAGACGACCGGATATCAGCTCGCGCTGATATCACCAAGTTGTTGCTCTGTATAGGAAAGCACTGTCGCCAGCACTTCATCTATGGTCATAGCGGTAGAATCCACTACCAGAGCATCTTCAGCCGCTTTCAGGGGCGCTACGGCACGATTTCTGTCGCGATCGTCACGTTCCCGGATCTCGGTTAAAAGACGCTCAAAGTTAACATCAAAGCCCTTATCTTGCAACTGCTTATAGCGGCGCTGGGCCCGTTCTTCGGCGCTGGCATCGAGGAATATCTTTACCTCGGCTTCAGGGAAAACCACGGTGCCCATATCACGACCATCGGCAATCAGCCCTGGCGCTTGACGAAAGGCCCGTTGCCGGCGCAGCAAGGCTTCACGCACCCGGGGAAAAGCGGCGATTTTACTTGCTGCATTGCCCACCTCTTCGGTGCGGATGGTGCGCGACACATCTTCCCCTTCCAGGATCACCTTCACGGCATCGCCTTCCACCTGGAATTGCACGTCCAGATTGGCGGCCAGCGGCACCAGTGAGGCTTCACTATCCAACGCCACGTCGTGATGCAGAGCGGCCAGGGATAACACCCGATAGATGGCGCCTGAATCCAGCAAGTGCCAGCCCAGCTTTTCAGCAAGTAGCTGACACAAGGTACCTTTACCTGCACCGCTGGGGCCATCAACTGTCATCACGGGGGCCATCTGAGGCATAATCTCTCTCCTGCATAATGTTGCTCCCACCCCAAGGGGCAGGCTAATGGGCGCCGATTATACCCGAATGCGGTGTCTCTGGCAGTGGTCAATCCACATATAGCGGCAAAACCACTGTCGTCATGGCTCGCGCACTCCTGCTTTGACATTTCATTAACCCGTGTAGGGACTTGTTCTTATAGTCGTTGCCCACAAGGCACGTTAAACTGACCTCTTTTTTGAGCCTCTAGTAGTAAGGAGCAACCTATGAGCAGCGTTACCCTCGTGGCCAAATCTAAATTGCCAACCCCCTGGGGCACCTTCACGCTGGTAGGTTTTCAGGAAACCGGTACCGGCAAGGATCACGCTGCACTGGTGATGGGTGACATTACCGGTGATGAGCCCGTGCTGGGCCGTATTCACTCAGAATGCCTGACCGGGGATGCCCTGTTCAGCCTGCGTTGTGACTGCGGTTTCCAGTTGCAGGCGGCGATGGAGAATATCGCCAAGGCGGGCCGTGGCGTGTTGTTGTATGTGCGTCAGGAAGGACGTGGAATTGGCCTGCTAAATAAGATCCGCGCCTATCATCTGCAGGATCAAGGTGCCGATACCGTCGAAGCCAACGTGGCGCTGGGCTTTGCTGCCGATATGCGCGATTACACCATCTGCGCGGACATGCTCAAGCAACTCGAGGTCAGATCCCTACGCTTAATGACTAACAACCCACGCAAGATCAAGGCGATGGAATCCTTTGGTATTCCGGTATCCGAGCGGGTGCCGCTGCAGGAAGGGCGTAATCCTCACAACGAGTTCTATCTGTCGACCAAGACCAACAAGCTCGACCACATGCTGAAGAAGTGATCCTGAGCCTGCACGGTCAAGATCACCAAACGCCTCCCTGATGGAGGCGTTTTTCTTATCACCAGAATCACCTTTATCGCGCTGGCACGGTCAGTGTGGCCAACAGCTCATCAAGTTCATCCGCCGTCTTGGTGGCACAACACTGCTCAACCTGCGCTTGACGCAAGTGAGGGGCCAGACGCTCGATAAAATCATAGACATAGGTGCATAAAAATACGCCTTTGCGCAATCCGATGGTGGCCACCCCGCCAGGTAACCAAGGCACCTCTTTGATGATCAAATCGGCATCTAGTTGGGCTTCTTTAGCAAAGGTTGCCATGACCCCGATCCCCATCCCCTGCCTAACATAGGTCTTGAGTACATCGCTATCGCTGGTGCGACACACGATCCTGCTTTCGATCTGCACACTCTCCATACTATGGGGCTTGCACAGAGGTCTGCCATCGGTCACCAGGGCCACATCCGCCCACCCGGCCAAGGTCGGTGATAACGTCAAAGCTAACGGGTGATCTCTGACCATCACGACGCCCCGCGCCCAATGAAAACAAGGCAACATGATGAGGCCACTTGCCTCCTCGGGATCGTCAATAAGCAGCAGATCTGCACAACCATCAAGAACCGCCGCACAACTCTGCGCGACAGTACCCTGCATGATTGAAATGGTCACTTTTGGAAAACGGACCATGAATTCCTTGAGGATGGCCGGCAAAATATAGCGCGCCTGCAGATGAGTGGTCGCAATGGTAAGGGTGCCCTGCTCGGGATGAACATGTTGTTTGGTCATCATCTTGATGGTGGCCACTTTATCCAGCACCTCAGCTGCCGCGTTGATCACCTCCCGCCCAATGGGAGTGATCCGGGTCAAGTGTTTACCGCTGCGTTCGAAAATCAAGACCCCAAGCTCATCTTCCAGCATCCGCACCTGTTTGCTGATCCCGGGTTGGGATGTATAGAGACTTTCGGCGGTAGCCGACAGATTCAGCCTGTGATTGGCCACTTCGACGATATAACGCAATTGCTGCAGTTTCATGGCGTAGCCCTCAAGCAAACCGAGCATTAAGCGTAACAAACTTTCAGCAATACCTTGCCACCATCAGGTAGCACGCTCGGTGAGCAAGAAATCTCGCAGCGCACGATTGGCCATGGAGAGCGGATCGCCACGTCGCCAGGCCACGCAGAGATCGAGAAAAATGGGCGGGGCAAACGGCACGCCGCTCAAATCTGGCTCTTCCTCCAGTACCATTCGCAAGAAGGTGGTTACCGCAAAACCTTGCCGCACCACCGCCTTGAGCAAAGGGATGAGATTGCTCTCAAAAGCGATGTCGGGCTCAACCCCAAGGTCCTGCGCCAGCGCCTCCATATGTTCCCGGTGATAGAAACCACGGCGAAACAGTGCCAGCTCTTGGGTGAAAAACTGGGCAAGCGTGACCGCACCAGCCCCCCATAGCGGATGCTCCTCACCCACCACCATCAGCATCTCCTCACTGAGCAGATGGGCCCCCTCAATGGCAGGTGGCAGATCACTGGTGATGAGGATCGCCAAATCAAGGGACCCCTCCATCATCCGGCTAAGCAACTCACGGGTACCGGCCTCCTCGACCCGGATCTTGAGTCCGGGGTAACGATGCTTGAAAGCCATCAAGCGAGGGGGGAAATAATAGGAGCCCATCATGTAGGGGATCCCGATCCGCACCTCCCCTCGCTCCAGCCCCTTGAGCTCTGCCATCTCGGCCTCGGCCTGATGCATCTGCAACAACAGGCGCTCGGCATGACGGCAGAGCACCTCCCCTTCCGGCGTCAACCGCACCGCTCGATCCTGCCGATCAAACAATCGCAATTCGAGCTGCTGCTCCAGTTTGGCGATGGCCATGCTAATGGCCGGTTGTGCCACATGCAGGCTGTTGGCCGCCTTGGTAAAGGAGCCGGTATCCCTGACCGCCAGCAGATAGGTGAGCTGTTTCAGATCCATCTATCAATTCATCTTATGAGTCGGATAACTTAAATATATTATGCTTATAGTTCAGAGGTCTCTACCCTGACCAAAATCAGTCAGGAAACGATGCAATGATTGAAGTGGGTAGTCGCGAGTGGATACGTGCAACCCTGGCACTTAGCCTGGGCTCTTTCCTGGTATTTCTGAATCTCTACCAAACTCACCCTTTATTACCCCTGATTGCCGAGGTATTTTCGGTCAGCTCTCTCGCGGCCAACTGGACCCTGGCAGGATGTACCGCGGGTCTCGCGGCCGCCCTACTGATCTGCGCCAAACTGGCGGATCGCCATGGCCGTCGGCGGGTCATGCTGGGTACCCTCACCCTGGCCATCCTGCTCTCACTGCTGATCCCGCTGGCGGAACAGTTCAGCACCCTGCTGCTACTACGCATGATGCAAGGGGCACTGCTGGCGGGGCTGCCTGCCACCGCCATTGCCTACATGGGGGAAGAGTTCAGCAAACGGGCCCTGCTCCCGGCGGTGGGGGTCTATATTGCCGCCAACTCCCTCGGCGGCATTGCCGGTCGGGTAGTGGGCGGCCTGCTGGCAGGCTGGTTTGGTGATTGGCAGCATACGTTTCTGGGGATTGGAGTGATCAGTCTCTTGCTGTTGCCGCTGGTCTTCTGGTTGCTGCCCCATCAGACCCGTTTTGTGGCGAGCGCGCCTGTGCCCGGGCAATTTGCCCGCGCCTTGCACCAACATCTGACCAATCCGCTGCTGCTGGGGGCCTACCTCATCGGCGGACTCAACTTCATGGTATTTCTAAACCAGTTCAGCTATCTCACCTTCCTGCTGGCCAAGCCCCCCTTCTCTGTGCCAACCCAGTGGCTCGGCATGCTGTTTCTGACCTACCTAGCGGGGACTATCGCGTCTTCATTAAGCGGTCGCTTTGCCAGCCGCTGGGGAGCCCAACGCATACTGCTAGCCGGCATCGCGCTAATGGCCATCGGGAGTCTATGGTTGCTACCGGGAAATCTGCCCGGGATCCTGAGCGGACTGCTTATCTCCAGCTTTGGCTTTTTCCTGGCACACGCCTGCGCCAGTGCCTGGGTCGGTCATCATGTCACTCACAACCGGGCGCTCGCCTCCTCCCTCTATCTGGTGGCCTACTATCTGGGGGCCAGCTTGGGAGGGCTCTACTTGCATCCTTTCTGGGAACAGGGAGGACTAGCAGGACTGGTGCTAGGGATCGAGCTGATACTGGCCCTGACGGCCGGCTTCAGCCTCTGGCTTGGCCACCTCACACCGCGCGCAGAGCCCGCACACCCAGCCCATCCCCCTCACCGACACGGCTAAGCAAATCTCTGGTGACTGGCGCAAGGATGGCTTGCGCGGGATCGCCAGATAGCAAAAGGGGCCACGCGAGTGACCCCATCTTTCTTTGCGCCCCCGGGTTAGAGGCACCCGATTAACCCCGAACGAAATAGTCTGCAGGTACCGCCACCACAGAGCCGGTAACTATCTCTTCCGCTATCACCTCGGCCAGCGGGCGCAGGTGAAACTTGATCTGGCCGGAGGGTAACATCAGAGCGATATCGGGATTACGGGTATCGTGCATATTGGCGGTTTTGAACGGCAGCTCGGGATACTCAGCCACCAGCTCAGCGAGTGAAGAGACGACCAGCTCGATATGCTCCAGGCCCGCCTGATGAACGCGACCCGGCTTGGGGGCAGCCAGTTCGATACAGGGCACTTGCACCTCACCGGCCAGCACCGGTTGATGCAGTTGATAGGTCGCGATGGGGCGACCACCGATCATGCCCTCCACCAGCAAGGTGCCAACCTCCGCCAGCACAGTGCATAGGGCGCGATACTCCTGCAAGGTGGCCGCCCGATAACAGAGGTGATCGACATGGGGTTGCGGGGTGCTGACGCCACTGGCGGCCAGTTCTGCCAACAGCAGAGAAACAAAGGGGGCCATGGGCCCCAACGTAGAATCGAGTGAGTGAGACATGCTTACCATTTCTTTTTGGGTTGAAACAGGACATCAAGCTCATCTGTCTCTTTGTCCTTGATATTCTGCAGATCCTGAGCGCTGTTTTGCTGCAGCAGTTCATCCAAGGCCAGCAGCCCTTGGCGTATATCTTCTTCCCGTGCGAGCAGATAAGGATCTTTGTCAGATACACTGCCT
>JBOFSK010000041.1:0-7416 GCA_051651505.1 Aeromonas sp. | reverse complement strand
TCTTTGGTGTTCGCGAACCAGGTAGAATTCCAAGGCTTGGTAATACCCAGGCGAATGCCATTAGGATGTACTTTCTGACCCATTGCTTATCTCCCAGCCTTAGCGTCGGATACCACTACAGTGATGTGAGCGGTACGCTTGAGGATACGATCCGCACGACCTTTGGCACGCGGACGGATGCGCTTCATGGAGGGACCTTCGTCGACCATGATAGTAGCAACACGCAGCGCGTCGATATCGGCGCCTTCGTTGTGCTCAGCGTTTGCAATGGCAGATTCCAGCACTTTCTTAACCAGCACTGCAGCCTTTTTCGGGCTGAAGGTCAGGAGAGTCAGAGCCTTGTCTACAGACAGACCACGTACTTGATCGGCTACCAGACGAGCTTTCTGGGCAGAAGTACGGGCATAACGGTGTTTAGCGATAGCTTCCATCATTTATCCCTTAGCGCTTCTTAGCCTTCTTATCAGCAGCATGGCCGCGATAAGTACGAGTCGGTGCGAATTCACCCAGCTTGTGACCGATCATTTCTTCGGTAACGAATACTGGAACGTGCTGACGACCATTATGGACAGCGATGGTCAAACCGATCATGTTCGGGATGATCATTGAACGACGGGACCAGGTTTTAACCGGCTTTTTATCCCCGCTTTCCACCGCTTTCTCTACCTTCTTCAGCAAGTGCAGGTCAATAAAAGGACCCTTCTTGAGAGAACGTGGCATGGTGATTCCTCTATGTTAACAATTACTTGTTACGACGACGTACGATGTACTTGTCGGTACGCTTGTTCTTACGGGTCTTAAAGCCTTTAGCCTTCTGGCCCCATGGGGACACTGGCTGCATGCCTTTGTTACGACCCTCACCACCACCGTGCGGGTGGTCGACCGGGTTCATCGCCATACCACGAACGGTAGGACGAATACCACGCCAGCGGTTGGCACCGGCTTTACCCAGTTGACGCAACATGTGCTCGGAGTTACCGACTTCACCGATGGTAGCGCGGCACTCGGCCAGAACTTTACGTACTTCGCCGGAACGCAGACGCAGAGTTACATAGTTACCGTCACGAGCCAGAATCTGGATGAAAGTACCAGCGGAACGAGCCAGCTGCGCACCTTTACCAGGCTTCATCTCAACTGCGTGAACAGTAGAACCGACCGGGATGTTGCGCATTGGCAGGGTGTTACCTACCTTGATGGCAGCATCAGCACCAGAAGCGATTGCGTCACCAGCTTTCAGGCCTTTTGGAGCCAGGATGTAACGACGCTCACCGTCTGCATACAACACCAAGGCGATGTTTGCGGTACGGTTAGGATCGTATTCCAGACGCTCTACTTTAGCCGGGATACCATCTTTGTCGCGCTTGAAGTCGACCAGACGGTAATGCTGCTTGTGACCACCACCGATGTGACGAGTGGTGATACGGCCGTGGTTGTTACGACCACCGGACTTGCTTTTGCTGTCCAGCAGAGCGGCAAAAGGCTTACCCTTGTACAGCTCTTGATTGACGATCTTGACGACGTGACGGCGGCCCGGAGAGGTAGGCTTGCACTTAACGATTGCCATTTTTGAGAACTCCTCTTACTCGGCTGCGCCCATGAAGTCGATGTCCTGACCAGCTTTCAGGGTCACATAAGCCTTTTTCCAATCGGAACGACGGCCTGTGCGTGCACCTGAGCGCTTGGTTTTACCCTTCATATTCAGGGTACGGACGGATTCAACTTCAACCTCGAACAGTTTCGCAACTGCTGCTTTGACTTCCGCTTTGGTCGCATCGACAGCAATCTTGAACACGATAGTGTTCTGCTTTTCTGCGACCATAGTGCTCTTTTCAGAGATGTGCGGAGCCTTCAGAACTTTCAACAGACGCTCTTCGCGGATCATGCCAGCATCTCCTCGATTTGCTTAACTGCGTCAGCAGTCATCAGAACCTTGTCGAAAGCGATCAGGCTAACTGGGTCGATACCAGCAACGTCACGCACGTCAACTTTGTACAGGTTGCGAGCAGCCAGGAACAGGTTCTCATCAACTTCAGCGGTCACGATCAGAACGTCTTTCAGTTCCATCTCTTTCAGCTTAGCGATCAGTTCTTTGGTCTTTGGCGCATCGATGCCGAATTTCTCAACAACGATCAGACGCTCTTGACGTACCAGCTCGGACAGGATGCTACGGATAGCGCCGCGGTACATCTTCTTGTTTACTTTCTGGCTGTGATCTTGCGGCTTAGCAGCAAAAGTCACACCACCGGAACGCCAAATAGGCGAACGGATGGAGCCAGCACGGGCACGACCAGTACCCTTCTGACGCCACGGCTTTTTGCCGCCACCAGACACTTCAGAGCGAGTCAGCTGCGCACGAGTACCCTGACGGGCACCTGCGGCATATGCAACGACAACCTGGTGAACCAGGGCCTCGTTGAATTCGCGCCCGAAGGTAGTCTCGGAAACTTCAAGAGCGCTCTTGGCGTCTTTCATTACCAATTCCATTACTATCTCCTCAGACGTTACGCTTTGACGGCAGGTTTAACGATCACGTTGCCGTTGGTTGCACCTGGGACTGCACCTTTGATGAGCAGCAGGTTACGTTCAGCGTCAACACGAACCAGTTCCAGGTTCTGAGTCGTTACACGCTCAGCACCCATGTGACCAGCCATCTTTTTGCCCTTGAATACACGACCCGGAGTCTGGTTCTGACCGATAGAACCTGGGGTGCGGTGAGACAGGGAGTTACCGTGGGTCATATCCTGGGTGCGGAAGTTGTGGCGCTTAACAGTACCAGCAAAACCTTTACCTTTGGATGTGCCAGTAACGTCTACCAGCTTAACGTCAGCGAGAAGATCTACTTTCAGCTCGTTACCAACGGTGAAAGTCTCACCATTGTTCAAGCGGAATTCCCACAGACCGCGACCGGCTTCTACACCAGCTTTGGCGAAGTGGCCAGCTTCCGGCTTGGTTACACGGCTGGCTTTTTTGGCGCCAGTGGTAACCTGAATAGCGTTGTAGCCGTCGGTTTCTACAGATTTGACCTGAGTTACACGGTTAGCTTCAACTTCGATAACAGTCACCGGGATAGAAACGCCATCTTCAGTGAAGATGCGAGTCATACCCACTTTGCGACCTACAAGACCGATTGTCATTGTTATCAACCTCTTTCCGTAATTAACCCAGGCTGATCTGGACGTCTACACCAGCTGCCAGATCCAGACGCATCAGAGCGTCTACGGTCTTGTCAGTTGGCTCAACGATGTCTACCAGACGCTTGTGAGTGCGGATCTCATACTGATCACGCGCGTCTTTGTTGACGTGCGGGGAAGTCAGAATGGTGAAGCGCTCTTTGCGAGTCGGCAGCGGGATTGGACCGCGAACCTGCGCGCCAGTGCGCTTTGCAGTTTCAACGATTTCCGCTGTAGATTGATCAATCAGGCGATGATCAAAAGCCTTCAGGCGAATACGGATTCTTTGGTTCTGCATTGACAGAGCTCCAATAGATAAAAGAACATAAATCAGCACCGCCCGACAGAGATTACTCCCGTCAGAGGTGTGATTTTTCACGTTTCCTCCCATATCGGGAGGACTGTATGGCTGGCTCACGTAAACGCGAAACTCAGCAGCAGACATATCGTCTGGCCTACCTCATGGGTAAGCGGGAGGAATTATACGATACTTTTCAATTTACGCAAGGGTGTTTGCACATATTGTGCGCAATGGCGTGTGGCAGTTGGATCTGTGCGATTATCCACCCCACAGCATACATTCAGCCTGCTGGCGTCACGCCATCAGATCCATTTACACCCGACAGCAATGTGCCGCATCACGACAAGGGCATCGCCAGCCTGATAGACTGCCACTTCCCCCCGCAGACAAACTAATCACGATGATCAAAGATCAAAAAAAGGCTTATCAATATGGGCTTTGTGCGGTAGCCCTGTGGTCAACGGTCGCGACCGCATTCAAAATTTCCCTGGTCTATTTTGCCCCTGTGCAATTGCTGCTTATCGCAGCGATGACCTCCACCCTGTTGTTGGCAGGCATTGTGCTCAAGCAGGGTAAGTGGCCACTGCTAGGCGGTTATCTACGCAGTCGTCCGCTTTATTATCTGGCACTGGGGGTAATGAACCCTTTCCTTTATTACCTGCTGCTATTCAAAGCCTATGATTTGCTGCCAGCACAGCAAGCGCAGACCCTTAATTACACTTGGGCCATCACGCTCACGCTCCTGTCTGTCCCACTGCTCGGTCAGACGCTGCGCCGCCGAGATGGCGTTGCCATCATACTGGGCTATTTGGGCGCACTGGTGATCGCCACCAAAGGTGACATCTTCGCGCTGCATTTTGACAACCCATTAGGTGTGGGATTAGCACTCCTGTCGACCTTGATCTGGGCCGGTTACTGGATCCTCAATACCCGCAATCAGGGTGACCCCATCGTCAGTTTGCTGCTTGGTTTTATAATCAGCCTGCCCTTTATCTTGTTAGCCACCTGGCTACTGGCTGACTTCAAGCTCACGGCATGGCAAGGCTGGCTCGGCGCCATCTATGTCGGGATAATTGAAATGGGCGTTGGTTTCGTGCTCTGGCTGATGGCGATGCGCCATGCCACCAACACCGCCTCCATTAGTAACCTTATTTTCATTTCACCGTTTGCTTCATTGGTATTGCTCAATCTGCTTATCGGCGAGGCCATCCATCCAGCCACACCAATTGGCCTTGCCCTGATAGTCGCAGCCCTGCTTATCCAGCAGCTCAAATATGGCAAACGCTATCGCCAAGAGACGACGATACCTCGAGAGTAAGCACACAAAAACGGCTATTTTCGGGTGGTTAGCCGCCCATATCCCTTTGACCAGGTCACGGATCCCATGAAGACAAAGCTGATCACCCGCGAAGGCTACAACAAGCTCAAAAATGAACTCGACTTTCTGTGGCGCCAAGAGCGCCCCGAGGTCACCAAAAAAGTGGCATGGGCCGCCAGCCTGGGAGATCGCAGCGAAAATGCCGACTACCAGTACAACAAGAAGCGGCTGCGGGAGATCGACCGGCGGGTACGCTATCTGCGCAAGTGTCTCGAAGAGCTGGGGATCGTCGACTATGCCCCTGCCCAGGAGGGCAAGGTGTTCTTCGGTGCCTGGGTCGAGGTGGAGAACGACGAAGGTGAGACCAAGCGCTTTCGCATCGTCGGCTATGACGAGATCTTCGAGCGCAAGGATTACATCTCCATCGACTCCCCTATGGCCCGCGCCCTGCTCAAGAAAGAGGTCGGGGATGAGGCCGTGGTGCCTACGCCAGTGGGTGACGCCTGCTGGTATATCAACGAAATCCGCTACCCCAAATAAAAGATCGCTAGCTACCCGCTCGCCACAGGCAAACCGTGAGGTGCGGGCGCAGCGGCAAGCCAGGCCGCCCTCCCTTGCGGTTCCATCAGTCCCACTGACCAGTCCCACTGACGCGACTCCAGCGCAGGGTGGCATCCCGCCACATGACCCCATATAGTGCTCACACTTGGCGCCTGATGGCGCGCGACCATTGAGGCCCTCAATAACACCATGATGCAAACCATAGAGAGACAGATTGCCGCTGAGCTCAATGCTCGTCCGGAGCAGGTGCAGGCTGCGGTGCGCCTGCTGGATGAAGGCTCGACCGTGCCTTTTATCGCCCGTTACCGTAAAGAGGTGACCGGCGGTCTGGACGACAGCCAACTGCGCACTCTGGAGAGCCGTCTCGGCTATCTGCGTGAGCTGGAAGATCGCCGCAAGGTGATCATTCGCTCCATCGAGGAGCAGGGCAAGCTGACCCCCGAGCTGGCCCGCGAATTGAACGGTGCCGACAGCAAGACCCGACTGGAAGATCTCTACCTCCCCTACAAACCCAAGCGCCGCACTAAGGGGCAGATGGCCATTGAGGCCGGGCTGGAGCCGCTGGCCAGCCTGCTGTTGCGTGATCCGATGCAGGATCCCGAGCAAGCGGCCGCCGCCTTCCTCAATGCCGAACAGGGGATTAGCGACAGCAAGGCGGCTCTCGATGGCGCCCGCTACATCCTGATGGAGCGCTTTGCCGAGCAGGCAGACCTGCTGGAGAAGCTGCGCGACTACCTGTGGCAACACGCCACCCTGCGGGCCCGCGTGGTAACCGGCAAGGAGCAGGAAGGGGCCAAATTCAAAGACTACTTCGAACATGACGAACCGCTGCACAAGGCGCCCTCTCACCGGGTGCTGGCCATGCTGCGCGGCCGTAACGAGGGGATCCTCAATCTGGCACTGGTGACGGGCGAGGAGACCAGCGCCAGCCCCTGCGAAGGGATCATCGCTCACCACCTCAAGCTCAATCTGCACAATCGCCCGGCCGACAAATGGCTGCAAGGGGTGGTTAGCTGGACCTGGAAAATTAAACTGTCGCTACAGATGGAGACCGAGCTGGTCGGCCGCATCCGCGAATCGGCAGAGGACGAGGCCATCAAGGTGTTCGCCATGAACCTCAAGGATCTGCTGATGGCCGCCCCGGCCGGTATGCGCTGCACCATGGGGCTGGACCCCGGCATCCGTACCGGGGTCAAGGTGGCGGTGGTGGATGCCACCGGCAAGCTGGTCGATCACGCCACCATCTATCCGTTCGAACCGAAACGCCAGATTGATCAGAGCCTCAAGACCCTGAGCGAGCTGTGCCAGCGGCACAAGGTCGAGCTGATCAGCATCGGCAACGGCACCGCCTCGCGGGAGACCGACCGACTGGTCAGCGATCTGTTCGAGCGCTACCCCGCTGCCAAGGCGCAGAAAATCGTGGTGAGCGAGGCAGGTGCCTCGGTCTACTCCGCCTCGGAGCTCGCCTCTCAGGAGTTCCCGGATCTCGACGTGTCGATCCGCGGTGCCGTCTCTATCGCCCGTCGCCTGCAAGACCCGCTGGCCGAGCTGGTCAAGATCGACCCCAAAAGTATCGGGGTCGGCCAGTATCAGCACGACGTCGGCCAGAGCCAGCTGGCCCGCCGACTGGATGCGGTGGTCGAGGATTGCGTGAACGCAGTCGGGGTCGATGTGAATACGGCCTCGGTCGCCCTGCTCAATCGGGTTTCCGGCCTCTCCCAAACCCTGGCCCAGAATATCGTGGCCTATCGAGATGAACACGGTGCCTTCAAGAGTCGCCAGCAGCTACTCAAAGTGAGCCGACTCGGCCCCAAGGCATTCGAGCAGTGCGCAGGCTTTATGCGAATTCGCAATGGCAGCAACCCCCTCGATGGCTCGGCGGTTCACCCGGAGTCTTATCCGGTAGTGGAGCGGATCCTCGCCAAGCTGGCACAGACCGTAGATAGCCTGCTCGGCAACAGCAGCCTGCTGCGCAGCCTGAAACCGGCCGACTACACCGATGCGCAATTCGGCGTGCCCACCGTCACCGACATCATCGGCGAGCTGGACAAGCCGGGCCGCGATCC
>JBOFSK010000040.1:0-5362 GCA_051651505.1 Aeromonas sp. | reverse complement strand
CAGCATGTCGCCAGATGCCTCAACAACATCGTTCAGATCGTTTGCAATAGACATAAAAAAATCCGGAACCAGTGATTGGTTCCGGATTGTCCTACAGCAGAAGGATCGGTCAATGGATCCTTAACTGATCAGCATTGCGGCTTTTGCCGGGGTTTTGCTGGTGTGGTGATCGTTGTTATCGGTTCGGCGCAGACCACACCGGCCCCGGTCAAGAGATCGGGGCCGGTGTGGTATTTAGTATTAGTTGACGGATATGGCGCGGGCGTCGATGAAGTAGCGGGCCTTGCCCTGTTGATCAATCTGGATCTTGGCAACCAGCTGATCCTGATCTTTATACTCCCAGCGCTGCTCTATCGTAGTGAGAGATGGGCTGGTGATCCCGACGACATTAAGGTATTCGTGAAACAGGCTGTGGCTTCCTATTTCGGTCAGCATCTTGTCCATCTGCATACTCTCCTGATATTGGGTGAGACACATCAACAAACCTATCAGCACGCATCTGAATAAAGTCTGTATAAAAAACACACTACCCGTTTTACATGTCAGTAACATGATCAAGAACAAGATTCTGCCAGATAGTGGTGACTTTCTGACAACGTTTTCAGTCAGTGCTGGCGGGCTTTGGCGGCAACGGCTCCCCGGCCATGGCGAGCGGCCCGCACATGCTGGGGAGGGTCAGCAGTACTAAGGTGATGCGCTGGTTGATATCAGCTCTGTTGGCCTGACTGAGGGCGATTCAGCAAGGTCGTCTTGCTGTATGGTAGTGGTCATATCCTTATGTTTATCATCGTTTTTTAGTTATTGTCAGCGTGGGCGAAGGGCATGTGATCGAGAGTATGCGCCCTGACATGGGTGTGCAAATCGCGTAGCGCGCAACATAGTCTTGCATCTTGTTGGGCAACCAGATCGCCCCGCTGGCGGAGGAATTAATGGAAAAGAAACGGGTACTGCTCTCCTGGAGCAGCGGCAAGGATTGCGCTTGGGCACTGCACCAGTTACGGCAAGATCCTGCTATCGAGGTGGTGGGGCTGTTTACCACCCTTAATCAGGCATTCGAGCGGGTGGCGATGCATGGGGTGCGCAAGCAGTTGCTCACCGAGCAGGCCGCCTGTGTTGGACTACCCCTTATCACCATAGATTTGCCCTGGCCTTGTAGTAATGAGGACTACGCCCGCATCATGACCGGCTTTATCGCCGATGTGGTGGCGCAGGGGATCGGCCACATGGCCTTTGGCGATCTGTTCCTCGAGGACGTGCGCGCCTACCGTGAACAGCAGCTGGCAGGCACCGGCATCGAGCCACTTTTTCCGCTGTGGGGCAGCAACACCTGCGAGTTAGCACCTACGATGATGGCCGCTGGCTTGAAGGCGCGGATCAGCGCCCTCGATCCGAACAAGCTGGATGCCAGTCTGGGTGGGCATGATTTTGATGAAGCGCTGCTGGCAGCTCTGCCGGAGGGGGTTGATCCGTGCGGCGAGAATGGCGAGTTTCACACCCTGGCCTATGATGGCCCCATGTTCTCTCGGCCGCTCGGGGTCCGGGTTGGGGAAACCGTGTTGCGCGACGGTTTTGCCTTTACCGACCTGCTGCCAATTGCAGATGAATGATTGGGCGTAACATGCAGTTTTTGCTGGATAATTAACAGCAGGGCGGGGCCATTGGCACCCGCCCTGCTGTTTTGTATTCGCTATTAAGGCGCTTTCTGTGTCAGTCGGCCCAGGGCATGTCAGGCAGGCTATCGAGAAACTCACCATAACGGACCAGATTGAAAGGGCCTTGTTCGGCGTCCATCGCCATCAGCTCGGCGCCGAGGGCGCAGGCGATATATTGCAGCGCCTCTTCCCGTGGGGTGCCCGTCATCACCAGTCGCATCAGGGTCGCTTTCACCTGGAGCGGGTGACCTTCGGTGAGCTGGTTTTCGACCATCTCCAGCAGCGTCTCTTCATCAAAAAACTCTTGGGTGTCGTTCATCGGGTATCCGAAACAGTGAATGTGGCCGCCATTATAGCCTGAATAGGGGGTAACGCCTTGCGTCGGGTCGCCACCGATATCATCCCAAACCCTGGCTCTGGTTAATGAACGGCGGGCCTTTTCGCGGTGTGCGGGCTTGTCAGCCTGAGAGGGGCAGGGCACTCTTTATGATTTGTGTGCTGTTTCTCTGCCTTGTGAGGGCCCTTGTGATGATGACTTCTTCCCGCTTGGTGTTACGTGAGCTTAACGTTACTGACGCCCCCTTTATCCTTGCGCTGCTCAATGACAGTGATTTTTATCGTTACATCGGTGATCGGGGGGTCCGCACGCTGGAGCAGGCACAGGAGTATATCCAGCAAGGGCCGGCGGTCAGTTATGCCCGGCATGGTCATGGGCTCTATCTGGTGGCGGGCAAGGAAGATGGCACCCCGCTGGGGATCTGCGGTTTGATCAAGCGCGATACCCTGGAGCAGGTTGATCTCGGTTACGCCTTCCTGCCGCAGTACCGTGGTCAGGGGTATGCTATCGAAGCGGCTCGGATCGTCTTGGCAGATGGTAAAAGCAGACTGGGGATTGAGCAGGTGGTCGCTATTGTGACGCCGGGCAATGCCCGTTCCATTGGCCTGTTGGCCAAGCTGGGGCTGGTACGCCGCCGGTTAGTCAAGCTGAGTGAAGATGCCGAGGCGTGTCTGCTGATTGAGTCGTGATAGTTAAGCAAGAAAGGGGGGCAAGATAAGAAAAATCAACATGGCCGCCGTGAGTTGCGGCCTGTCTGCATTGTGCACTGCTCGTCGGCAGGGGGATCAATCAGTTGAGATCTTCAATGTGGAACTCGCCAGCAATACCATCACAGGAGATGGCGAAACCGCCGCTAAAGCGGGTGCTGAACTGGATCAGGAACGCATCACAATCCTGCTCTTGGGGCGGCAGGTTGATGGGTTTGCTACGACGCAGGGTTTTGTGTGTTTGAATTGCTTTCATTATGGTATTTCTCTATATAAATTAGGTGTTTGCTCCTTGTATTGGCAAATGTCAGGTTAATGAGCGCGGTCGATTGGGTGAACGACAAGCGCGCAGGAATACCCCGCCCGGTTAAAGGGCGTCTGCACTTTTCAAGGAATATGCTGATGCATAAATCAAATTGGGTGGGCAGATCGGGTCTGCACCGTGAGAGCCGGGCAACGCAGGCAGACAGCCTGACGGTTCTCAAGGCGAGTAAATCAGAGGAAGGTTATGTGGGTACTGGCAGGATTCATCTAACGTTGAAACATTGCGAACATAATCAGGGCTGATTAACTAGCCGGGGCGCATTCTCTCCTCGAAATGAATAAAAAGCAAACAATAATTTGCCGATGTTGCAGTAAGGTCGCTTTTCCTCTGTGTCATCAAGGTGCTATCAGTCGTAAATATGCCGCCACTATCAGCCATAAAAAGAGGTCTCCCAACGGGAGCCCTCTCTCATTCTGCCAGCAAGTTCCTAAGTGACTCAGTAGTCGCCACAGGCCTTCTTGGCGGCAGTGATCATCGGGGTGATGGTCATGCCTTGCACCACGATGGAGAACATCACCACCGAGTAGGTCATCACCAAGATCACCTGACGCAGGTCGACCCCCTGCTCCGGGATCATCATGACGCCGGAAGGCAGTGCTAGCGCCATCGCCATGGCCAGACCGCCGCGCAGCCCACCCCAGGTGAGGATCCGCACTGAGAAGGTGTTGTAGCTGCGGAATCTGCGAAAGGCCACATAGGGCAGCGACACGCTGATAAAACGAGCGGCCAGGCAGAGCGGCACCGCAATGACCAGCAGTACCCAGTCATGCCAGGAGAGATCCAGCAGCACCAACGCCAGGCCGATCAGCAGGAACAGTAGGGCGTTGAGGAACTGATCCATCAACTCCCAGAAGTGATCCAGGTGATGACGGCTCTGTTCGGAGAAGCCGGATTGACGAGTCCAGTTGCCGATCATGATACCGGTGACCACCATGGCCAGCGCGCCAGAGACACCGATCATGTTGGCGAAGGCAAAACCGGCGGTCGGGATGCACAGCGTCAGCAGCAACTCTAGCGAACCATCGTCGGTAGCGCTGATCATCACGTGGGCAACGAGGCCCAGCACGGCACCGAACAGAATGCCACCAAGGGCTTCGTGCAGGAACAGGCCAGCGACACTGCCAATGGTGGGTTCAACCCCGCCAAACGCGACGGCAAACACGGTGGCGAAGATAACAAGGCCCACACCGTCATTGAACAGGGATTCCCCTTCAATCTGGATGGCGATCTGGGGGGGCGCTTGCATCTTTTTGACGATGGCCAGCACCGCAATCGGGTCAGTGGGGGAGATCAGTGCCCCGAACAGCAGGCAGTAGACCAGTGGCAGCTCCCAGCCCAGCAGCTTGGCGATAAACCAGAAGCCGTAGCCGATGAAGAAGGTGGAGATCAGGGTGGCGATGATGGCCAGAATGGTGATCTCCCACTTCTGGCTGTGCAGCGCCTTGAGGTTGATGCCAAGGCCGCCGGCGAACAGCAGGAAGCCCAGGATCCCTTTCAGCAGGAAGTTCTGGAAGTCGATGCTCTGCATGGTTTTGACCGCAAGAGGTTCCAGATTGAACCAGCCCAGTTTACCAAACAGCACCAGCAGCGCAGAGATCATCATGGATCCTGCGGTGATGGCGATGGTGGTCTGGATCTTCACAACATACTGGTTGGCAAAGGCGATAAAAATGGCCAACGCTGCCAGAAAACAGAGTGTGTAGTAGACGCTCATAGTTATTTTTTTCTCATTAGTAGACAGCAAGCAGGTATCCCCATGCGGGACGGGCATAGGGTACTCGCGGGCCCAATGTTACTCATTACCTATAAACGAGTATATCTGGTCATGTTTGGACTGATAGACGGCTAGATTTCCATTTTTTTTGTTTGCTGTTAGGATGCGTGTTACGCAGTTGCATGGATGTAGAGGAGCGAGTCGTGGCGAACAGGAAGCCGAGCATAAAGTCGGACATCACAAAGAAACTGGAATTCTGTCTCAAGGAGCGGATCCTGATCATCGACGGGGCCATGGGCACCATGATCCAGGGCTACAAGCTGGGCGAGGCGGATTATCGCGGCGAGCGATTTGTCGACTGGCATACCGACATCAAGGGCAATAACGATCTGCTGGTGCTGACCCGCCCGGCGGTGATCCGCGAGATCCACGATCAGTATTGCGCCGCCGGGGCCGACATCCTCGAGACCAACACCTTCAACGCCACCCGCATCGCCATGGCCGATTACGAGATGGAAGCGTTGTCGGCCGAGATCAACCGTGAAGCAGCCCGGCTGGCCCGTACTGTGGCTGACGAGTGGACCGCCAAAGAGCCTCACAAGCCACGCTTTGTGGCCGGGGTGCTGG
>JBOFSK010000039.1:0-1543 GCA_051651505.1 Aeromonas sp. | reverse complement strand
GATGCTCGATGCTGTGAGTGCCCACACAGATTGCTTGATTCAAATTGTTAAAGAGCGTTGCGCTTGTCGCGCTGAGGTGGCGTATATTACCAACCTCACTTCGAGAGTCAAGCGATTGTTTTCGCTTTTCTTTCGGCGCTCACTTCATTAAGAAGCTAGCTCATCAGTCCGGCGTGTTCCGCCGTGCTGGTAGGGGCGCATTATAGGGATCTTCGACACGCTTGCAAGGCTTTAAAGCTTTTAAATTGCTAAAAAGTGCGATTTTTTAGTTATTCATATCAACACACAGCTTTTATACAAACTTACCCACAGAATCTGGTTCTGGATTGCTAGAATGGCCGAAAATAAGGAGGCCAAGATGGACTTGCAACTGAGACAGTACCAAGGAAAACGCCCGCAACTGGGCAAACGGGTATATGTAGATCCCTGCGCAACACTGGTGGGTGATATCGAGCTGGCCGATGATGCCAGCATCTGGCCCATGGTGGCGGCGCGGGGCGACGTGAATCATATCCGCATCGGCGCCCGCAGCAATATTCAGGATGGTACCGTGCTGCACCTGACTCGCAAGAGTGCCAGCAACCCTGATGGTTATCCGCTGCTGATCGGGGAAGATGTCACAGTCGGTCACAAGGCGATGCTGCACGGCTGCACCATAGGCAACCGGGTGCTGGTCGGCATGGGGGCCATCATTCTGGACGGGGTCGTGGTCGAAGATGATGTGATGATCGGAGCCGGTTCGCTGGTACCACCGGGCAAACGACTCGAATCGGGCTTTCTCTATATAGGTAATCCGGTCAAGCAGGTTCGCCCGCTCAAACCCGCCGAAATCACCTTTCTCAAAACCTCGGCCGACAACTATGTCCTGCTCAAGGATGAGTATCTGCAAGAGGCTTGATGGCAGAGTAGATAGAGGAAGCCCGGCAGGGTGCCGGGCTTCTCTTCTTATATAGCTATCTATAGCAACCGAACATGGCGGATCAGTGGGCCTGATCCCAGTTATCGCCGGTACCCGCTTCGACCAACAGCGGTACATGCAGATCGGCCGCTGCTGACATCTTCTCCTTAATGAGGGCGGTGTACTCCTCAAGCTTCTCTGCGCGGATCTCAAACACCAGTTCATCGTGTACCTGCATCAGCATACGGATCGATTCATCCTTGATGCCGCGGATCCAGCTGTCCACGTTGATCATGGCCCGCTTGATGATATCGGCGGCAGTGCCTTGCATCGGGGCATTGATGGCGGCTCGCTCGGCGCCCTTGCGCAAACCGGCGTTGCGGGACTTGATATCCGGCAGATAGAGGCGACGGCCAAACAGGGTCTCGACATAACCCTGATCTTGCGCCTGCTGGCGGGTGCGCTCCATATACTCCAGCACCCCCGGGTAGCGTTCAAAGTAGAGATCCATGTACTTCTGCGCTTCGGCGCGACCGATCCCCAGCTGCTTGGCCAGACCAAAGGCACTCATGCCGTAGATAAGGCCGAAGTTGATCGCCTTGGCACTGCGACGCATGTCGGTAGTGACCGCATCGAGCGCCACGC
>JBOFSK010000038.1:0-7004 GCA_051651505.1 Aeromonas sp. | reverse complement strand
GCCAATAAAAGGGATGCCATTGCATCCCTTTTTATGTCTGGTGCTATTCACTCGGCGGCCATGGGCGAGCGGCTCTCGCGCCGTAATAACCCAGCATAATTGGCTATAAGCGGTTGATGTAAAAAGGGTTACACTGGTTGACCCTGTGAGCTGGACGAGATTGTTATGGCGTATCCCCTGTACTACCCCGATATCACCGACTTGGAACCTGTCGCCCGCGCGGCGGGGGCGGCCATCATGGCGATCTACCGCGAGCCTTTTGCGGTGGAGTACAAGAGCGACGAGAGTCCGCTTACCGCGGCTGACCAGCGGGCCCATGAGGTGATAGTTCAGGCGTTGGTGCGGCTGACCCCCGATATCCCTGTGCTGTCGGAGGAGTCAGATCCTGTGGTGATGGCTGCCCGCCATGGCTGGTCACGCTACTGGCTGGTGGACCCGCTCGATGGCACCAAGGAGTTTGTTTCTCGCAACGGCGAGTTCACCGTCAATATCGCCCTGATCGAAAATAGCGCACCGTGCTGGGGGCTGGTTTATGCCCCGGTGCTGGACCAGCTCTGGTACGGAGGCAAGGGGCTCGGAGCGTGGCGCATCGCCGATGGCAAGTGCGAGCCGATCCAGACCCAGCCTCATCGTGAGGGAGCGGCATGGCGCGTGGTGGGCAGTCGCAACCACCTGTCGCAGCAGACCCTCGATTATCTGGCTCGTTTTGGTGATATGGGGCGGGGCGAGATTGAGCTGGTCTCCATGGGCAGCTCCCTCAAGTTCTGCATCATTGCCGAGGGGGGCGCCGAGCTTTACCCACGTCTTGCGCCAACCTGCGAGTGGGACACTGCGGCAGCGCAGGCAGTGCTGGAGGGGGCAGGTGGCAGCGTCACCCAACTCGATGGTTCCCCCCTTGCTTACAACAAGCCCGATATTCTCAACCCCTGGTTTGTCGCCAAGGCGTGACCTTGTCGGCGAGCTGAGCATCGCTCACATAGCCCAATAAAAAGAGGCCGGAGCGGGTTGCACACCCACTCCGGCCTCGTTGCATCTGCCGCGCTATTAAAAGACTTTCTTGAACGGCTTGATGGTGACCTTGGCGTAAACACCGGCGGTCACATAAGGGTCGGCATCGGCCCAGGCGTTGGCTTCCGCCTGCGAGGCAAATTCGGCGATGACGGTGCTGCCGGTAAAGCCTGCATCGGCTGGGTCCTCGGCGTCGATAGCCGGGTTGGGGCCGGCGGTCAGCAGGCGGCCTTCATCCTGTAGCGCTTGCAGCCGGGCCAGATGGGCGGGGCGAGCCTGTTTGCGCAGTGGCAGGCTGCCCTGAATATCTTCGGCATAGATGAGATACCACATAAGAGATCCTTTTCTGATGAGGGTTATTTTTTCAGCTCGTTCTTTTGTTCGGCAGGGATATGGCGATAGAGATAAACGCCACTGAGCAGGGTAAAGGCCAGGGTCATCCCCAGCAAGCCAAACACCTTGAAGTTGACCCAAAATTCTTGCGACAGGCTAAAGGCTACGTAGAGGTTAAGCAGGCCACAGAGGGTAAAGAAGCCGACCCAGCCGAGATTGACCTTATCCCAGACTGTATCGGGGGCTTGCAGCTCTTTAGCCAGCATCTGTTTGATCAGGTTCTTGCCAAAGCCGTAGCGGCTGATCAGCAGGCCCAGCGCGAACAGACCATTGACGATGGTCACTTTCCATTTGATGAAGGTGTCATCGTGAAAGAACACGGTAAGACCGCCGAAAAAACCGACCAACAGGAAGGTGAACAGCTGCATCTTTTCTACCTTGCGATAGCGCACCCAGCTGTAGAGCAGTTGCAGGCCAGTCACCACCACCAAGGCTCCGGTGGCCATGTAGATGTCGTAAAACTTGTAGACTGCGAAGAAAACGATAAGCGGAATAAATTCAATAAATTGCTTCATATATAACCCATTGTCCTCAAAATTTTGTCCAGTTTACCTGCCCGGGGGGTAACGGGAAATGAATAAGCCAGCCCATTTTTCACTCACTTCCCGGTTGCGCGCCTAGTCAATACATTGGCATTTAATCTGCTCACCCAGCCGTTTTTGATCCGCCAGTAGCGCGCGAATGTGGTGTTCTTCGATCAGTGGGTTGAGCAGCACGGCCCGCAGCAGGGTGAGCGGCTGGGCACCGTAGCGCACCACGGTGCGCTGGGTTCGGGAGACAAAGCTGTGCCCCTCGGCTCGCTGGGCTTTTTGCAGGGCGATGTTGAAGTCGTTGATCTGCGCGTTGGCCGCTTCATCCAGTGGCTTGCCCTGCAGGTGGGGCGGAATACAGCGGTAGGAGAGCAAGTTCATCACCGGTGCTGACATCAGCTCGAAGGCGGGATCGCTGCTGATAAGATCCGCCATCAAGCGGGCGCGGTCGTAGTTGGCCTCAATAAGGTGAGCGTAACCCTGCTGGCCAAACAGCTGGAAGGCGGCATCCAGATAGAGGGCGTTGGCCGGGCGGGTGCCCTCCAAGGTAAAACGGCCCTGATCAAAGGAGGTAGCGCGAATGGCGTAGGGAGCCTCACGCTTGACCGCCATCATCAGGTCAGGCTGGCGGCAGAGCAGCATACCGGTACCGAGCGGCACCAGCAGTTGCTTGTGACCATCCAGGGTGACGGTGTCGGCCCGCTCAATGCCGGTTAACAAATTCTGATAGCGGGCAGAGAACAGGGTCGGGCCACCCCAGGCGGCATCCACATGAAAATGGATCTGCTCCCGCTCGGCGATGGCCGCCAGTTCTGGCAGCGGATCGATGGAGCCAAAGTCGGTGCTGCCCGCCACGCCGACCAGTGCTAGTACCTTGAGCTTCTGTTCCTGGCACTGGATCAGCGCCTGCTCCAGCGCCGCCAGACTGAGCCGGTTCTGCTCATCGGTCTCAAGGCGCCAGACACTGCGCGCCCCCAGCCCCAGCAGATCCATCCCCTTGTCGAAGGAGTAGTGCATCAGCCGGGAGCCCAGAATCACAGCGCCGCGATAGCCCTGTTCATAGAGGGTGAACAGGTTGTCGCCACAAGCCTGGTTGCGGGCCAGCCACAGCGCCGTGACGTTGGCGATGGTGCCGCCGCTGGTCATGACACCGAGGGCGGCATCCTTGGCATGCATCTGCTCGCCGTAGAAGGCATCGTCCCTGCCATAGATGAGGCGGTGCAGCTTGGCCAGCACCTCCCGCTCCAAAAAGCTGAGCAGGCGGGAGGACTCCATTTTCATCGGATTCTGGTTAAGCATCACCAGCAGGCGCGACAGTTCGGCGGTATAGGCCGGCAGTGGCGCCGTCATGTGGCCCATGTAGCGGGGGGAGGTGAGGTGAGAGGCACCGGGTACCAGGGTGGCCAGCCGCGCCAGATAGCTTTCGATGGAGAGGCCGACCGCAGGCATGCGAGATTGATCGAGCTGGTGGCTGAACTGGTCGCGTTGGTAGGGGACCTGACTGTCATCCGAGTGGTGAAAATGGGCCAGCATGGCGTTCATTGCATCGCCAAAGGCGGCATCCGGTTGTGTAAACAGCTCAGTCAACTTCATCAGGTTCTCCAGACCAGGTCACCGGGTAGGTGTCTATGCCGCTTGTCTCGGCCATCGGCGCCAGAGCATACACCAAAGGGGGGCAGGTGGCAGCCACTCCCTTTTTTAAGCGAACACTTGTACTCTCAAATGGTGCTGGGTAGAGTGAGCCAAAGGTTATTGTGGAGTCGATGTGATGAGTGATGTGATGGATTACTCCCCCCGGGAGGAGCTGGCCAACCGGCTCAGTCATGGGGCTGGATTGTTACTGGGGATTGTCGGGCTGGTGCTGTTGCTGATCAAGGGATGGGGACAGGGCACCCAGGCGCTGGTGAGTTACAGCCTCTATGGTGGCAGTCTGGTGCTGCTCTATCTGGCGTCGACGCTCTATCACAGCATGGGGTCAGGGCGGGCCAGACGCTGGTGCAAGGTGTTTGATCACTGCGCCATCTATCTGCTGATTGCTGGCACCTATACCCCCTTCTTGCTGGTGGCCCTTGATACGCCGTTGGCGAACGGTTTGATGGCGGTGATCTGGGGACTGGCGCTGGCCGGGGTGGTGTTCAAGCTGGTGTTCATTAACCGCTTCAAGAAGTTGTCGCTCTTTACCTACCTGATGCTGGGCTGGTTATCGCTGGTGGTGATCTATCAGCTCTATATTCATCTGGCCGGGGAGGGGCTGCTGCTGCTCGGGCTCGGCGGCCTTATCTACAGTCTCGGGGTCATTTTCTATGTGGCCAAGCAGATCCCCTATAACCATGCCATTTGGCACCTTTTTGTGTTGGGCGGCAGTGTTTGCCATTTTATGGCCATTTATGGTTATGTGGTCTGAACGCTAACTAATCCTTAATTGGTATTTTTATCGCTCTGCGCGTGCAATTCGTGCACTATCACACAGTTGGCACAGGAGTTTGCTGACAAGCTAAGGACGGTTCAATCGGCAAAGGATGCACACAATGAGTGAGATCGCGCTTTCCATCAGCATGTTATCGCTGGTGGCGGTGCTAGGGCTCTGGTTAGGAAACTGGCGAGTCTATGGCGTTGGTTTAGGAATAGGCGGGGTGCTGTTCGGTGGCATCCTGGTAGGGCACTTCGCTGGCTTGAGCGGCTTGGTGCTCGATGAACACACACTTCACTTTATTCAAGAATTTGGTCTGATCCTGTTTGTCTACACCATTGGCATCCAGGTCGGTCCCGGTTTTTTCTCTTCCTTGCGCAGTTCGGGCCTCAGGCTTAACGGCTTTGCCGCGTTGTTGGTGCTGCTGGGCTGCGTGGTCGCCGCGGCATTGCATCAACTGTTTGATGTACCGCTGCCGGTGATCCTCGGCGTATTTTCCGGTGCTGTCACCAATACGCCATCCCTCGGTGCGGGCCAGCAGATCTTGGCTGAGCTGGGTGCCGCGCCCGGTGCAACGGGTTTGATGGGGATGGGCTATGCGGTGGCTTATCCATTCGGTATTTGTGGCATCTTGCTCACCATGTGGCTGGTCAGGCTCTTTTTTCATATCAAGATCGACGAAGAGGCCGCCCAGTTCGAGCAACAAAGCGGCAAGGCCAAGGAGAGCTTGCAAACCATCAATATTGCGGTGCGCAACCCTAATATCCACGGCTTGATGCTCAGCGATATCCCCACTCTGGATGAGTCAGATGTGATCTGTTCGCGACTCAAGCGTGGTGAGGCGCTGATGGTGCCCAGGTCAGATACCCGCATCGAGCTTGGCGATCTACTGCATCTGGTGGGTGAGCGGCAGGCGCTACACAAGGTATTGCTGGTATTGGGCGAAGAGGTTGAGACTTCGCTCTCGACCCGTGGTACCGACTTGCGGGTTGAGCGAGTGGTGGTGACCAACGAGCAGGTGCTGGGCAAAAAGATCCGCGATTTGGATATCAAACAGCGCTATGACGTAGTGATCTCCCGCCTCAACCGCGCCGGTATTGAGCTGGTGCCAACCAGTCAGACCACGTTGCAGTTTGGCGACATTCTTAATCTGGTCGGGCGGCTCGATGCCATCGAAGCGGTCACTAGCGTGGTGGGCAACGTGCAGCAAAAACTGCAACAGGTGCAGATGCTGCCGGTCTTTATCGGCATTGGCCTGGGCGTGCTGCTCGGGTCCATCCCCTTCTATCTGCCCGGCTTCCCGGCTGCCCTCAAACTGGGTCTGGCGGGCGGCCCGCTGGTGGTGGCGTTGATCCTGTCGCGGATTGGTAGCATCGGCAAGCTTTACTGGTTTATGCCCCCCAGTGCCAACTTGGCACTGCGCGAGATCGGTATTGTATTGTTTCTGGCGGTGGTGGGCTTCAAATCAGGAGCCGGCTTTGTCGACACCTTGATCAATGGTGATGGGCCGGCCTGGATGCTCTATGGCGCAGCTATTACGTTTATCCCGCTGCTCATTGTCGGGCTGCTGGCCCGCCTCTATGGCAAGATGAACTACCTCACCTTGTGCGGTTTGCTGGCGGGCTCCATGACTGATCCTCCCGCGCTGGCGTTTGCCAATGGTTTGCATCCGACCAGTGGTGCCAGTGCGCTCTCTTATGCCACCGTCTATCCCCTGGTGATGTTCTTGCGGATCATCTCGCCGCAGCTACTTGCCATTATCCTTTGGGCGGGAGCCTAGGGGCACGCTGGCTGGCCATGGGCCGGCCATTTTTTTGTAAGTGATAAAAACATTTTTGTTATCAATGGACAAATCCGCCACACCCTTCTGCCTGATTGAACAGTTCAGCTTCAAATCGGTCTATTCGTTCGAATTTTCGAGCTGGTTATTTTAATCATCGGTCTGCACAGTGAAGTGTGGTTTTTTGCATGCAAATCAGGATTCAGGAGCGAAACATGATTACCAATACTGTCACTTTGGAACAAGGCGTAACCGTAACTCAACTCAAAGGACAGATTTATCTGGTGGCCGCAGATGGTAGCCAAAAACTGTTGGTTGAAGGTGATGTGCTGCCAAAAGGAGCGGTGATCATGTCGCCGGATGGAGCCAGCTTTATAGCCGGATCTCAGCAATTTAACCTGATGCCGGCTAACGGGCCGGATGACGCGATTGAGTTGGCCCAGAATCTGACTGCCGATATTCCTGATGATATCGATGCGTTGCAACAAGCTATTTTGGATGGCACAGACCCGACCCAAGCCTTTGAGGCCGCAGCGGCAGGGGGCGCGCCAGCCGCGACCGGTGGCAACGGCGGGTTTGTCACCATTGATCGTACCGGTTCTGCAACCATTGCCGAAGCCAGTTTTGATACCAGCTACAACACCCAGGCCGAGTTGGCCCGAGATGCAGGGGGTGAGGATGAGGCGTTTGATCTCACCCCTCCCACCATTTCCGTGGTCGCACCGGACAACACGAATGACTCCACGCCGACCATCAGCGGCCAGACCGATGCGGCGCCGGGCAGCATCGTCACTATTGTGGTGATTGATAGCGCGGGCAATAAGCAGGAATTAACCACCACGGTTAAGCCGGATGGCAGCTACAGCGTGGATGTGAAAAATCC
>JBOFSK010000037.1:0-7060 GCA_051651505.1 Aeromonas sp. | reverse complement strand
GGAGGCGACGTCGGAGGTGGGGGTGGTGGCAGGCAAGGAGAGTGCCGAGCTGACGGCCAAATATAACGGTGGCATGGCCATCTACCAGATTGGCGAACAGGGTTTGCTGCTTGATGCCAGTATTTCGGGTTCGAAATACTGGATTGATCAGGCGCTGACCCAGTAATCCGCAAGAGGACGGTTCTGGCCGCGGGTGCACGAGGGCATCAACAGGCTGGAATTACCGTTATCTTTGGGCGTTTTATGGTTATCATACCGCCCCTGTAACCCTTGTCCGGACTGACACTAAGTCAGTTGGCACTATAATTGCTTTTTGCCTGTCAGCGTCAATGATTTGTCTGGGGATGAAAAATGGAAATAAGTGCAAGCAGCCTGCTGCAAGAAATGCAGGGACTGAAGATCGAAGCAGGTGCAACACCGCTGGCACAACCAGGCCGTCAAGTAACATCCGATTTTGGTCAACTGTTGCAGCAAGCGCTGGGCAATGTCAATGAATTGCAAGGGGCCGCGAATGATCTGCGTACCCGTTTTGATATGGGTGACAAATCGGTGGATCTGGCCGAGGTGATGATCGCCGGCCAGAAGTCATCCATTGCGTTCGAGGCAACGGTACAGGTGCGTAACAAGATGGTCGATGCCTACAAGACCATCATGAACATGCCAGTGTAAGGATTATAAATCGTGGCTACTGACCAAAATGGCAATCTGCTGATCGATGATGGCTCCTCTGCCCTCGATGAAAATGAGCAGAAAAGTTCGGCGCTGGGCTTTTTGTCCAATACCGATGTGCTGCGGCAAATCACCCTCATTTTGGGGCTTGCCATTTGTCTGGCCATTGCCGTGTTTATCCTGTTGTGGGGCAAGGAGCCTGACATGCGGCCGCTGGGGTCCTACTCCACCCAGGAGTTGGTTAAGACCCTTGACTACCTCGATCAGCAAAAAATCCCCTATCAAGTGGACGGCAAGAGCATCCTGGTCAGCGCTGAAAAATATGCAGATATTCGCTTGCGCCTAACCCGTGCCGGTTTTGCCGGTAATACCGATGTCAGCAACGATGGCGAAGCCATTTTGCTCAAGGACTCCAGTTTCGGTGTCAGTCAGCGGATGGAGAGTGAGCGCCTCAAATTAAGCCGCGAACGGCAACTGGCCAATGCTATCGAACAGTTCCAAAATGTGGCCAAGGCCCAGGTACTGCTGGCCATCCCCAAAGACAACGTATTTGCTCGCAACGAGCGCAAACCCAGCGCGACCGTGGTGCTTAACCTGAAAGGGGCGGCGCTGGGGCAGGGAGAGGTGGACTCCATCGTCGATATGGTTGCCTCCGCCGTTCATGGTCTCGAGACTACCCGGGTTACCGTGACTGATCAAAATGGCCGACTGCTTAACTCCGGATCCCAAGACCCTATTTCAGCCCAGACCCGTAAAGAGTTTGCGATGCAGCAGAAGCAGGAGGTGGAGTATAAGCAAAAGATTGATGCCATCTTGATCCCGGTGCTGGGCGCAGACAACTATACCGCGGAAGTGGATCTCTCCCTCGACTTTACCCAACAAGAGCAGACACGCAAAACCTATAACCCGGATCTGCCCGCGGTGCGATCCGAGATGACCATGGAAGAGAGCAGCGCCAATGGTAACACCGGTGGCATCCCCGGGGCGCTCAGTAACCAGCCACCGGCCGCGTCTAATATTCCAGAAAATGCGGAGGGTGGAGACAGCGGTAGCGCCGCTTCCGGTCGATCCCGTAAAGAGGCGACCCGCAATTTTGAACTTGATACCACCGTCAGCCATACCCGTCGTCAGATGGGGGGGATCCGCCGCATGACAGTGTCGGTCGCGGTAGATTACAAGGCGGTTCCTGGAGCGGATGGGACTGTGGTTCGCGAGGCGCGCAGCCAAGCCGAGATAGATACCTTGCGTCGTTTGCTCAGTGGCGGTCTGGGATTTGATGTGACCCGGGGTGATACCCTGGAAGTGGTTGCCATTCCCTTCAATCGCCCCGAGCTGGAAACCATGGCTCAAGTCCCCCTCTACGAGCAGCCCTGGTTCTGGCGTGCGGTGCGGATCGCCGCATCAGTGCTGGTCATCATAGTGTTGATTGTCACCGTGGTGCGTCCCATGCTCAAGCGGCTGCTCTACCCGGATGCCAAACCCCAAGGGGAGCTGGATTTTGACAACCACACCGTATTGGGTGGGGATGACGAGCTCAGCCTGCTGGCTGCCCAAGCGGAAGATGAGCCGGTGTTCGGTTTGCGTGATGGCCAGCTGAAACTGCCGGATCTCCGTCGTGATGAAGATTTGCTTAAAGCGGTACGTGCGCTGGTGGCGAACGAACCTGATCTGGCCGCTCAGGTCATTAAAGAATGGGTAACCAATAGAGATGCCTGAAGAAATTAAGACGCAAGTTACCGGTAATGAGATTACCGAAACCCAGCGCCAGGTCCTGGATCAGATGCCCGGGATAGAGATGGCGGCGGTATTGATGTTAAGCCTCAATGAAGAGGATGCCGCCCAGATCTTCCGCCACCTAGAACCCAAGCAAGTACAGCGGCTCGGTATGTCGATGGCATCCATGTCTGACTTTAGCCATGCTCGGGTGGCGGCGGTGCATCGTCAATTTATTGACGATATCCAAAAATACACCAATATCGGGATCGGCAGTGAAGACTTCGTGCGCAAGGCGCTGGTGGCGGCCCTGGGTGAAGATAAGGCCAGTAATCTGGTCGATCAGATCATTTTGGGATCCGGTTCTCGCGGGCTGGATTCCCTCAAGTGGATGGATGCCCGTCAGGTGGCCAGCATCATCCAGAATGAACACCCGCAGATCCAGACCATCGTCCTCTCTTATCTGGACCCCGAGCAATCGGCCGAGATCCTGAGTCAGTTCCCGGAGCAGGTACGCCTCGATTTGGTGATGCGGATCGCCAACCTCAAAGAGGTACAACCGGCGGCGCTGCAAGAGCTTAACGATATTATGGAGAAGCAGTTTGCCGGTGCGGCAGGGACGCAAGCGGCCAAGATGGGGGGGCTTAAAGCCGCCGCCAGTATCATGAACTACCTGGATACCAATATTGAAGGTCAGTTGATGGACTCCATCCGTGATTCCGATGAAGAGATGAGCCAGCAAATTCAGGATCTGATGTTCGTGTTTGAAAACCTCATCGAGGTAGACGATCGCGGTATCCAGACCATGCTGCGGGAAGTGCCGGGCGAGTTGCTGCAACGGGCCCTCAAGGGCTCAGACGATCAGATGCGCGAGAAGATCTTCAAAAATATGTCCAAGCGGGCGGCAGAGATGTTGGCGGATGATCTGGAGGCAATGGGGCCGATCAGGGTCTCTGATGTGGAAGCGGCCCAAAAAGAGATCCTTTCAATTGCCAGACGGCTGGCGGATGCGGGCGAAATCATGCTCAGTGCCGGTAACCACGATGAGTTCCTCTAAACCATGAATCAGCTGACTCTGCTTGGACTGTTCCAGTATCAGGCGGCGATAAAGAGCACCTTAACCCATGAATAAAAAATTACGTGGTTATGTGCGCCCGGACACGGAGAACGCCCAGGTAGAGGCATGGGGTTGGCCCCAGATGGAGGTCGAGGCAGCGGTTGAGACCAATGCCCTCGGTTTTGCTCCTGACTGGTATCAGGAAGCAGAGCCCGTGGTAGAGCCTGAACCTGAACAGGAGCCACTGCCGACCATCACTGCCGAAGAGCTGGAGGCGATCCGCCAGGCTGCCTGGGAAGAGGGGATGGCAGAGGGACGTACTGCAGGTTTTGCCAAGGGGCTTGAAGAGGGCAAGCTGGAAGGGCTGCAACAGGGTCACCAGGCCGGCCTCGAACAGGGTAAAGAGGAGGGGGTGGCCATGGGGCGCGAGCTGGTAGAGCAGCAGACTGCCCATTGGCAATCCCTGATTGATCGTCTGGCCAAGCCGCTCAATGAGGTGGATCAGGCCGTTGAGCAGCAACTGGTCTCGCTGGTGATGCAACTGGCGCGCAGCCTGATCGGCCATGAAGCGGAAACCTCGTCCCGGATCGTGCTGGAAGCGCTCAAACAGGGGTTGGCCTTGCTGCCAGCCGCCGAACAGGGTGTGACCTTGATGCTGCATCCTGATGATGTTGCACGGGTAGAACAGGCATTCGGGGTGGAAGAGTGTGCCAAGCGCCAGTGGCGATTGCACAGTGAACCCACCTTTTCCCCCGGTGACCTGCAACTGGCCACCGGCCTTTCCAGCATCGATTTGACCCTCACGGGACGGATAGATCAACTATTGCGCAATTTTTTGCGTGATAACGCGCCCCAGGATCTGCCGCAATAATGGCGATTGAGCCTGCCCCCTTGGTTTATATCTTGCGAGACCCCAGATGAGTGACGCATTACTCACCCGCTTGCAACAGTACCGGGTGCGCCCTGTGGCCCCCAAGCCCCCGGTGGCCGGTAAATTGATCCGGGTTGTCGGTTTGACCTTGGAAGCCATCGGCTGCAGTGCTGCTATCGGTGCTCTTTGTCGCATTGATACCCAAGACGGTGAACTCGAGGCCGAAGTGGTGGGGTTCTCGGGCGATCGCCTGTTTCTGATGCCGAGCGAACAGCTCAAGGGGGTCATTCCCGGCGCCCGGGTTGTGCCTATTACCGAGGAGCACGGTATTCCGGTTGGCATGAGCTTGCTGGGCCGGGTCATTGATGGCATCGGTCAGCCACTCGATGGCCTGGGCCCGATCATCGCATCCCAAACGGTGCAATTTGCCCAGCACAGGATCAACCCGCTTTCTCGTCGTCCAATTCATCAGCCGATGGATGTGGGGGTGCGCGCGATCAACGCCGTGCTGACGGTGGGCCAAGGCCAGCGGATGGGACTGTTTGCTGGCTCCGGTGTCGGTAAATCGGTGTTGCTCGGTATGATGACCCGCGGTTCGGTGGCGGATGTGGTGGTGGTGGGTCTTATTGGTGAACGGGGTCGTGAAGTCAAAGAGTTTATTGAAGACATTTTGGGGGAAGAGGGACGCGCCCGCTCTGTGGTGGTCGCCGCTCCGGCGGATGCCTCACCGCTGATGCGATTGAAAGGGTGTGAAACTTCGCTGGCCATCGCCGAATATTTTCGTGATCAGGGGCTAAATGTACTGCTGCTGATGGACTCTCTGACTCGCTATGCCCAGGCTCAGCGCGAAATCGCGCTGGCGGTGGGTGAACCACCGGCGACCAAAGGCTACCCACCGTCGGTCTTTGCCAAATTACCGGCGCTGGTCGAGCGAGCGGGCAACGGCAGTGATGGACAGGGCTCGATAACGGCCTTTTTCACCGTGCTGACCGAGGGGGATGATTTGCAAGATCCCATCGCCGATGCGGCGCGGGCTATCCTTGATGGCCACATCGTCTTATCCCGAGAACTGGCCGATGCAGGCCACTACCCGGCGATCGACATCGAAAAATCCATCAGCCGGGTGATGCCGATGGTCACCACGACGGAGCACATGGACTGGGCGCGCGCCCTCAAGCAGTTCTACTCCCTCTATCAGCAGAACCGGGATCTGATCAGCATAGGTGCATACAGCCAAGGGGCCGATCCGCGGATTGACCGCGCGATTGCGCAAAAACCTTATCTGGATCAATTCTTGCAGCAGCGGATGCGTGACGTCATTCGTTATAGCGATGGCCTGCAATCTTTGCAGATGGTGGCGATGCCACTGATGCGTTGATGACGATCTGACCAAGGAGTTAGACCATGAGTAAAGGACTGTTATTGTTGGCCGATCGTTTGGGTGAGGCAGAACAACAGTGTGCGCTGGCGCTGGCCAAGGCGCAGCAGGATCTTAAGCTGTTTATGGATCAGCAAAACGCGCTCAACCAGTATCGTCAGGTCTATCACCAGCAGTGGACCGAGCGCGGCCTGCAGGGGATCTCGCCCCAGCAAAATACCCAATATCACGCGTTCATCAACAAACTCGAGCAAGCGGCAACCGACCAATACCAAGGGGTATTACAGGTGCGCCAGACGCTGGAACAGCGTCGTGAAGAGTGGCTGGCAGCCCAGCAGCGGCGCAAGGCGGTAGCGTTGTTACTGAAAAAACAGGCGGGGCGCGAGCTGCAAAAAGTCCAGCGTCAGGAGCAAAAAATGCTGGATGAGTTCGCTATGTTGCGACGTTTTCATCTATCGGGTCTGTAATTTGCCGCTGCGCTACAGCTTGTCACTGCGTTGTCACTTGCTATTAGCTGAATATTATCGAGCCCCTCTTTGAGGTGCTTTCTACACGTTGGTATTTGATCATGATGCAAACACGGGTGACCCTCGCCCCTTCCGGTGCGGCAAATGGTTTGGATAACGCCAGCACGAGCAAGATGTCCGGCAGCCGTGTGCTCGAGAGTGGCCATGGCGCGCTGGACAAAGGGGATTTTGCCGCGCTGGTAACCAAGGCGCAGAGCTGTGAGCAAGGGACTGGCGACGCCGTATCGAGTTCCCATGGTTTAGCCGTTGGGTCAGATAAGGGGTTGGCCCCAGGCAGTGAGGCTATCAAGGACGAGGTGATTGACGAGCAGGAACCCGATACCGATAAAAAAGAGGAGGGGGCGAAAGCCGGAGATTTTCTGCTGCAATTGCAAGATGCCCTTAAGCTCGATACCTCTTTGGTCACGACCGCGCTGGTCCCTGCGCTAAGTATGGCCATTGCTGTGCCAGAGGATGGCAATCTATTGCCGCCAACCGAAATCAATGTCGCTGAGGGGGGGGAGAGCGCATTTGCTCCAGCTGCCGGTTCGGCGGCCAAAGTACAGGCTGAGTGTGCGCTGGCCAGTGCGTTGGGGTCACTTACCACCCTTGACTCATCAGCCACAGCGAACGCTTTACTTGCCACTGTGCCAGGTATCGCCACCGAGGGTGAAGACCCCTCTTCAATAACATCTGCAGTGGAAAAAGGCAGCCAGCAAGGTGCCGCTGTGATGGGTGACAGTGTGGCCCAGGTGATAACCGGCCTGCAGCCAGCGTCGACTGCTCATAGTAACGTTCAAAGCATGCTATCCCAACTCACCCCGGTCCCCGGTGATCGCTCTGGCGCGCCAGTGATAACGGCCGCC
>JBOFSK010000036.1:0-1753 GCA_051651505.1 Aeromonas sp. | reverse complement strand
CGGAGTATCCTCCGCCAAGCGACCACGTATAAAGGAATGAACCTCTTGTGCCTGCTCGGGTGTGGCGCACTTACCTGTACCTACAGCCCAAATCGGCTCGTAGGCGATGATAGCATTATCGAAAGCCATCGCGCCATTTATCTCTATGACGATATCCAGCTCTTCGGCGATCACCTCAAAGGTTCTTCTCGCTTGCCTTGCTGCACCTGACTCCCCTAAACATAGGATTGGAATCAAACCTGCTGCTCTGGCTGCCGCAAATTTCTCTGCGACGATAAAGCTGGTCTCACCAAAAAGACGCCTGCGCTCGGAGTGCCCAACCAATACATAACGACATCCCGCTTCAACCAGCATCTCACACGATATTTCACCCGTGTAAGCGCCAGTCATGTGCTGGCTCACATTCTGAGCCCCCAACTTCATCGCCTTCTGCTCATTGAGCAATCTTGCGGTAAAGTCGAGATGCACATGGGAAGGACAGAGAACCACATCTACTTTTTCATCAACACCCTTTAGGCATTGACTCGTAAACTGCTCTAACTGCGACCTATTACCGTGCAACTTCCAGTTGGCTGCTACAAACGGCTTGCGATGTCCCATCGGCAACTCCCTTGCGAAAGCGGGCTGATAATATCCAGAGGATGCTCAGCTGACAAGTGCTATTTTTAATTTTTTGAATCGATTGAACAAGATACAACCAGGGCGACTAAAAAGCCGCCCTGGCAGCTCATTAAATCGCCGATTCTACCTGTTGTGCGATACGCTGAGCCATGTCACGTACCTGCTGCTCATGCTCCCCTTCCACCATCACCCGGATAAGGGGCTCGGTGCCGGATTTGCGCAGCAAAACTCGACCTCGACCAGCCAGTTCCTGCTCAACCTTGGCAACTTCCTGCTTAACGGTATCAGCCGCCAGCGGGTCCTTGCCTTCGGCAAAGCGAACATTCACCAATACCTGCGGGAACTTGCTCATGCCGGAGCGCAGCTTAGCCAGCGGCATCTCGGCACTGCGCATGGCGGTAAGTACCTGCAACGCAGCGACGATGCCATCACCTGTCGTGGTTTGATCCAGGCAAATGATGTGACCGGAGTTCTCACCCCCGATACGCCAGCCTTTTTGTTCCATCATCTCCAGTACGTAGCGGTCCCCCACCTTGGCCCGAGCAAACGGAATACCTAGGGCCTGCAGCGCCAGTTCCAAGCCCATGTTAGCCATCAGGGTGCCGACTACGCCACCCTTGAGACGGCCGTTGCGCAGGGCATCACGGGCAATGATATAGAGGATTTCGTCACCGTCGATGAGATAACCGGTATGGTCAACCATGATCAGGCGATCACCGTCACCATCAAATGCCACCCCCAGATCGGCCTTGCACTCCAATACCTTGGCAACCAGCGCCTCAGGCGCGGTCGAACCGACACCATCGTTAATATTGAGGCCATCCGGGGCGCAACCCATGGTGATCACCTCAGCACCCAGTTCGCGGAACACCGACGGAGCGATGTGATAGGTCGCGCCGTGGCCGCAATCCACCACCATTTTCACACCATCCAGGTTCATCTGAGAGGGAAAGGTGCTCTTACAAAATTCAATGTAGCGACCAGCGGCATCATCAATGCGCATCGCTTTGCCAAGCTGGGCCGACTCAACACAGGTGAGTTCATGATCCAGCTCAGCCTCAATGGCTAACTCGACGTCATCTGGCAGCTTGGTGCCATCAGCGGAGAAGAACTTGATGCCGTTGTCATAAAA
>JBOFSK010000035.1:0-9995 GCA_051651505.1 Aeromonas sp. | reverse complement strand
TATGAAAAAGAAGCCGACCCAGCAGCCAACCGCTCGTTGGATCTTTTTGCGTTTTGGTGGCATCCATGAATATCGACTGGGAGACACGCCACCACAGATAACGGAGCTGACAGGAGACCAGCAGATCATTTTGGAGGTACTGGGTGAGCGCTACCGGCACATTTATTCCTAAATCAGGTGCGGACTGTCGGTTAGATTAAAGTTTTTTGACCTATAATAACATGATGAATATATATTACTCTGACTAATTCGTTATATTACAGTACCTGAAGAAATATCAAAAATGAGCTTTGATATTATTCAATAATATCGTAATGATTTTTGATTGCGCATCATATCGAATAATTGGATAAAGTGGCAAAGTAATCGCTCCAGTATAGAACCGCTCGGCATTTGGCTGGCGCATCTGAATTAATTTTTGATGCCACGGCTGTTTGTAAATCGGCATATAGTGCACGTTAGCACCGATGCCTTGGGCTCGCAGTTGCTCAAAGATACGGAGGCGCTGTTCGGGGGCTACGCGGTGTACATAAAGATGGAAGGCACTGCGCCTTTCTTCACTGAAATAGCGAGGGAGTAGCTCCGGCGCTAATGCTTCGAAGTAGCGGCGGGCCAGCTCTCCACGTTTTGCAATCCATGCTTCTAAATTTGCCATCTGACTCAACCCTAGTGCGGCCTGGATATCGGTCATCCGGTAGTTGAAGCCCAGCATCTGCTGCTCGTAGTACCAGGGGCCATCCGGTTCATTAATGAAGTCTTCCGGTTCACGGGTGATGCCGTGGCTGCGGAGCATGCGCATCGTCTTGGCAAGCGCAGGGTCGTTGGTCATGGCCATGCCCCCTTCGCCGGTTGTGATGATCTTCACCGGGTGGAAGCTGAATACTGTGATGTCGCTATAGTGGCCATTGCCGGTGGGGTCATCATGATAACGGGCACCAAGGGCGTGGCAGGCATCTTCTATGATCCGAAAGCCATACTCTTGTCCTAGGCGGTGGATCTCCTGCATGTCGCAGGGGAGGCCGGCAAAGTGCACCGGGATAACGACTTTGGGCAACTTGCCCGCCGCTTTAGCAACAATTAGTTTCTTTTCCAGCTCCAAGGCGCACATGTTGCCGGTATTTGGCTCAATATCGACAAAATCGACTTGTGCACCGCAGTAGAGAGCACAGTTGGCTGATGCAACGAAGCTGATGGGGGATGTCCAGACCCAGTCGCCGGGACCGACGCCCAGTGCCAGACAGGCGATATGCAGTGCTGCTGTACCTGAATTGACCGCGACCCCAAATTTAGCTTCGCAGTAATCAGCTACCGTTTGCTCGAAGCGCGGAACGACTGGCCCCTGGGTCAGGAAGTCGGACTTAAGAACTTCCACAACAGCATCGATATCTGCTTGGCTGATAGATTGGCGGCCGTAGGGGATCATTCTGCTACCTTGCTCTGATTCATCTTTTGCAACTCTGCAATGGAGAAAAAGTCAGGGTTGTTGCGAGAGTTATATTCAAACCCGTGCTCGACCATCTTTCCTTTCTCATTCATCGCAGTCTTGGAGAAGTCGTTGTTGCGGTTATTGAAGTTGATGGTTGGGCCAATCACAAAGAAGTCATCGAATTCAAAGGTGTGGTAAGAGTCATCGGCAGGGCACATCACTTCATGCAGCTTTTCTCCCGGACGAATACCGATGATCTTGTGTGGCAGGTGCGGTGCCATAGCACTGGCCAGATCTGTGATGCGAACAGATGGCAATTTGGGAACGAAAATCTCCCCCCCTTTCATCCGACCGAAATTGTTTAGTACGAAATCTATCCCTTGTTGCAAGGTGATCCAGAAGCGCGTCATCTCTTCATGGGTGATTGGCAACGCATCTGCACCCTGGTCAATCAGCTTTTGGAAGAAAGGGACGACAGAGCCACGAGAACCGACCACGTTGCCGTAGCGGACCACGGCAAAGCGGGTGGGATCATGGCCGGCAATGTTGTTTGCTGCTACAAACAACTTGTCTGATGCCAGTTTGGTCGCGCCGTACAAGTTGATTGGGTTGGCGGCTTTGTCAGTGGAGAGGGCGATTACCTTGCTGACTTGATTAGCTAGGGCTGCCTGGATCACATTTTCTGCCCCATGGATGTTGGTTTTGATGCACTCCATAGGGTTGTATTCAGCGGCTGGAACCTGCTTGAGGGCGGCGGCATGGACCACGTAATCCACCCCGCGCATCGCCATGCTCAAGCGGTTGGCATCCCGTACATCACCGATAAAATAGCGCATACAGGGGTCGTTGAACTCCTGCTGCATTTCGAACTGTTTCAGTTCGTCACGAGAATAGATGATGAGCCGTTTTGGTTTATAACGTTCGAGTACTGTTTTAACCAATTGTTGGCCAAACGAGCCGGTGCCACCGGTGATCAGCAGCGTTTTATCGTTGAACATTGTGGGCATCTCGTCATAAAAACAGTAGATGAATCATATGCTAGCAAAAAAAGTACCATTTTTGGGTGAAGAGTGTGTTCCATTCATATAAAAACAGTTTAAAAGAGCTGGGCACCCGCCTGTACATCGCGGGGCGGCCCTCACCGGCAGTTGTGTATCAAGATGGATGTAATGTCTGCGAGGCGAGCTGGATAGACTGACACATCTGCTCTACCGCATTCAGTGCTCGCGGAGTAAAACGATGTAACTCATCCGAGTTGATTAAGGCCAGTCGCTGATGTTGCACGGCGTCAAGGTTTGGCCATGTTTGCCAGTGGCGCAGGGCGTCAGGATCTTGACTCCCCGCCAAGATGAGTGCGGGGTTGGCGCGGATCACTTGTTCCAGGCTGGCCTGAGGGTAGGGGCTCTTGGCATGGGCCATGACGTTGATCCCCCCGCAAAGTTCGATGGCCTGAGCAGGCCAGGCGTTGCCGCTCACGCGGGTGAGCGGCGGGTACCAGAGCTGGTAGAACACCTTGACGCCGGTTGGTTGGCCATAGAGCTGTTGCAGGGAATGCAGGCGTGCCAGATAGCGATCGGCGGCTTCGTTGGCGCTCTTTTCCACCCCCAGCAATTTGCCCAGCGCCCGCATCTCGGTAGCCAGCGAGGCAAAATCGGTAGGCTCAGAGTAGAAAACCGGGATCCCGAGTTGCTCTAGCGGTGCCAGCATACGTGACTGGGCCGAGCGCCAGCCGAGGATCAAGTCCGGCTTTTGCGCCAGCAGCGCCTCGACATTGATGCTGCGATAATTGGCCACCTTGGGCTTGGTTTTCACTTCGGCGGGATAGTCGGAAGCATCATCAACAGCCACCAGTTTGTCGCCAGCGCCGATCTCATAGAGCAGCTCGGTCATGTGAGGCACCACACTCACCACCCGGGTTGGCACCGCCGCCGGCAGTGAGCAGGATAAGCAAACCAGCAGTATACCGGTTAGCCAGGCTGGCAACCGGTGCTTGTTGTTAGCCATAGAGCAGCTCCAGCACGGTCACGATCAACCCCAGCACCAGCCAGCACCAGCCGGTTGTTTGCAAGAGCGTGAGCACCTTGCCCGGTGCATTGCCATCAGGGTCATCACCGCTGCCAAGTACCGGCCAGCGTTGCAAGGCTCCCTGATAGTAGCGGGGGCCGCCAAGGCGGATCCGGCATTGCTCGGCCAGCAGGGTGAGCAGCATGCCGATAGCGGGATAGGGCCAGAGGGCGCCGTGGCGCAGCAGTTGGCCTGCCTGCTTGAGGCGAGGCAACAGCAGCGGTAGCCCCAGCAGCACAATGGCGGGGGCATTGAGCCCCTGATAGAGGGCGCTGGCGGCGCGGCCAAAATAGCTAAAGGCGGGATTTTTCATGCTCCAGCCCTGGCTCATCAGCTGAGCCAGCCGCCAGAGCAGAGCGCCTTGTACGCCCGCGAGGGCGTACCCGAGTAGCGGGCCAGCCCATTGGCCGACCAGCCGCAGGGCGCAGCTCTCAGTCACCGCTTTGGCGATGCCCATGGCGGAGAGTTTGCCGGTCTCCCGCCTGAGCCAAAGCGCGGCCTGCAATCTGGCCAGCGGCAGGGTCTCTTGCGTCGCCAACGCGCGGGTGGCTTTGGCGAGTTCCCGGAGCGGGCGAGATTCGATCATCAACAGCAGGAACAACAGGTCAAACAGCGGCTCGCTCAGGGCCAGATTGCGCAACGCCCAAAGCCCAGCGGCGCACGGGGCCCATACCACCAGCAGCGCCAGCAGGCCAGCTTGCAGTTGCTGGCGCGGCGTGCCATCGGCTCTGTGCACCTTGTGACCGAGCCGGGTCAGTAGAGGGGTGACGGCCGAGAGCCGCAGATGAGATGGCCACGGGATCACCGCCTCCAGCAGGGCGGCCCCGAGCAAGATGGCCGCCGTCGTCGAGAGGAGGGCGGTGGCCAGCAGATCGAGCGAGCCTATGTCGATCACAACTTGCCGAGCAGTGTGATGATCATTTCAGCGGAGTGCTTGCCGGCCACTTCGATAAAGGCGTCGAAGGATTCAACCTGTTCTTTGCCAGCGATGTCCGACATGGCACGCACGACCAAGTAAGGCACCTTGAACATGTGGCACACCTGACCGATGGCCGCCCCTTCCATTTCGACTGCCAGCATCTGTGGGAAGTCGGCGCGAGCCTTGGCGATGGCGTCCGGTTTGCACATAAACTGGTCGCCGGTGCAGATGAGGCCAACCTTGGTCTGGTGCTTGCCTTGCTCGGCAATGCAATCTTGGGCGATGGCGATCAGCTTCTCGTCGCAGGGGAAGGCGGCAGGCTGTTGTGCCATCTGGCCAATCTCGTAGCCAAACGCCGTCACGTCGACATCGTGAAAGCGCATTTCGCTGGCGATCACCACATCACCGATGTGCAGATCTTCGGCAAAACCGCCAGCAGAGCCGGTATTGATCACGTAATCGGGGGCAAATTTTTGCAGCAGCAGGCTGGTGGCCACGCTAGCGGCAACCTTGCCGATGCCAGAGCGAGTCAGGATCACCTCTTTGCCCGCCAGCATGCCTTGATAAAACTCACAGCCGCCCAGCTGCAGGGTGGTGGGGTTGCTCATCTGGCTGCGCAGCAGGGCCACTTCTTGCTCCATGGCGCCGATAATACCTACTTTCATTGCTGACCTCGTGTTAATAGCCGTATGGCTGAAGTGATGTTGCGGGGGATGATAACAAAAGTTGGCGGTCAGGCCGAGTACCAGAACGGCTCAGCGCACCGTCGTGGTGTGGTGTGGTGTGGTGAGCGGGGGCGAGGCATCAGCTCAAGGTGATGGCGTCGCGTGGGATGCAGATAGAAAAAAACCGGCTTGCGCCGGTTTTTATTGGTTGCCTTAAGCGGAATGAACCGACTTATTTAGCCAGTGATTCTGGCAGGTCAACACGAATTTTAGCGAGCATCTCTTTGAGCACTCGTGGGTTAGCCACGACAGTGTTACCTGAGTTCTCGTAGTTATGACCACCGACGAAGTCGGTCATGATAGCGCCCGCTTCTTTGGCCAGCAGCTCACCGGCTGCGGTTTCCCATGGCTTGAGGCCGATTTCCCAGAAACCGTCGATGCGACCGGCAGCCACGTAGGCCAGATCCAGCGCAACAGAGCCAGAGCGACGGATGTCAGCACATTCGATGAACATGTTCTGGAACATCTTCAGGTAAGGCTCGATGTGGTGCTTTTGCTTGAACGGGAAGCCGGTTGCCAGAACGGTGCCAGCCATCTCGCGGGCTTTGCCAACCCGGATGCGGTAGCCGTTCAGCTGGGCACCATTACCTCGGGTAGAGGTAAACAGCTCGTCACGGATGGGATCATAGACAACAGCTTGTTCGGTTTTGCCTTTCACACGCAGGGCGATAGAAACGGCAAAATGCGGAATGCCTTTAACAAGGTTGGTCGTGCCATCCAGTGGGTCAATGATCCATTGGTAGTCCGGATTGGTACCGGTAATCTCACCAGACTCTTCAGCAACAATGCTGTGCTCTGGGTAAGATTTTTTGATGGTATGAATGATGGCCGCTTCAGCTTCACGGTCAACGTTGGTCACGAAGTCATTGCTGCCTTTTTGGATAGCCTCAATGTTCTCGGGCTGGGAGAAGGCTTTTACTACAACTTGACCGGCGTTGCGCGCAGCGCGCACGGCGATATTCAGCATCGGATGCATAGGTTCACCACTGGATGTTAAAGAACGGGGGGATAAAAGGACGGCGTATAATACCAGTATTTTTATCGATGGCAACTGGAATCCCTGTACCGTGATTTGTTCGCCCCCGTCAGACGTTAAGGCCCCAATATAGACCAAAATCGCCGCAAGCATCGGGTGGCATCGGGGGCGAGGATGCCAAAGAGAAGTACGCTGTATGCTTGCCTGTCGGTTGGTGTGAGAGACATGATGGGTACTCCGTTGCCACATTCGCGACCTGTGCTATCACGTAGCGCGGCGTGGAGACATGGTTAACCATGCATACCCGCAGGCTTAGAGCAAAATACGATCAACAAGGAGTGAATCATGATCGACTTTTATACCGCAGCGACCCCCAATGGCTTCAAGGTCGCCATTGCCCTCGAAGAGTTGGGCTTGCCCTATCGGGTGATCCCTGTCGATTTGTCGGCGCAAGAGCAGAAGCAGCCAGCCTTTCTTGCCATCAACCCCAATGGCCGCATTCCGGCCATTGTCGACCGGGATAACGACGATTTCGCCGTGTTCGAGTCAGGTGCCATCCTGATCTATTTGGCAGAGAAAGCGGGCAAGTTGTTGCCGGCCGATCCCAAACGTCGCTCCCAGGCGATCCAGTGGTTGATGTTCCAGATGGGGGGCGTGGGGCCCATGATGGGGCAGGCCAATGTCTTTTACCGTTACTTCCCCGAGAAGATCCCCGCCGCCATCGAGCGTTATCAGAAGGAGGGGCGTCGTCTGTTCGAGGTACTCGACAGTCATCTGGCTCACCACGAATATCTGGCCGATGAATACAGCATTGCCGATATCGCTACCTGGCCCTGGGTGCGGATTTATGACTGGAGCGGTATCGCCATCGACGGATTACCCCATTTGCAACGCTGGATGGATCAGCTGGCAGCACGGCCTGCTTGCCAGAAGGGGGTCACCATACCGCCGCGCAATGAGCAGCCTGCTGAGCTGATCAAGCAGGCGCAGCAGATGATAACCCGTTGAAAATAAACAGCCGTTGAGCTGAATATCCTCATCACATTAGAAAAAGTAAGGAAAACAGATTACAAAGTTCCGTTCGTTTTTTGTGAGCTGAATCACTATCATGCCCGCCATACCACCCCGCGTCCTGTGCGGTGGCCTGGCGGGCTCCCCGTCTCGTGTTTCTTACCCTGTTTTTGATGGCATCACAGTGTTTGTGATCGGATTTCTCTGGCCATATTGGATCAGAGGGGCGGCCGCATTGTTACGATTTGGTGGGACTGATATGGATCGGCACAGTTTTTATCCGTTGTTTTTACTGACCATTCAGATGGTCGCTGTGGGCCAGATGACCCAGACCCTCTATGTCCCCTCTATCCCTATGATGGCGGGGGATTTTAATGTTGCCTCGAGTCAGTTGCAGGCGGTGATGGCCTGTTATTTGATCCCTTATGGCCTCTCCCAGTTTGTCTATGGGCCCTTGTCGGATCGCATCGGCCGTCGTCCGGTGCTGATCGTCGGTATGCTGGTGTTTCTGGTGGGCACCCTGACCATCCAGCTCATTCCATACTTCACCGCCCTGCTGGTGGGGAGCTTTATTCAAGGGTTGGGGACCGGTGCCGGTGGCGCCATGAGCCGGACCGTGATGCGGGATCGCTACAACGGGGCCGAGCTTAACCGTGCCAACAGTCTGGTGAGCATGGGGGTGATCTTCTCGCCGTTACTGGCGCCGGTCTTGGGTGGTTGGCTGACCGAACTGTTCAACTGGCGTGCCGGTTACTGGTTTTTATTCGGTTTTGGAGCGTTAACGACCCTGGCGTTGCTGGCCTGGTTTGCTGAAACGCTGCCGATGGCGACACGTCAACAGCCACTGCAGGTGAGCGCGGCTTATCGCCATGTGCTGAGTAATCCACGCTTTCAGGGCAATCTACTCTGCCTGATGGCGACCTTCGCCGGTCTGGCGGTGTTTGAAGCCGCGGCGGGGGTGCTGCTTGGTGATGTGCTTCAACTGAGTGCCCGTACCGTGAGCGTGTTGTTCGTGCTGCCGCTGCCCGGCTATCTGTTCGGTGCCTGGCTCTCTGCCAAACTTAGCTTTCGCTTGAGTCAGGGCAAGTTGATGCGTCTGGGGATTGTGTTTTTGGCGCTCGGTGCACTCACTATTTTGGTCCCGGGTTTGTTTGGGATTGTGAGCGCGGCCTCGCTGGTGGGGGGCGCTGCGGTGTACTTCATCGGCAGCGGGATCCTCTATCCGACCGCCACCTCCTGTGCCATTGAGCCGTTCCCCGGCCAAGCTGGCACGGCCGGTGCCATCCTCGGCGGGATGCAGAATCTGGGGGCTGGCATAGTGACGCTACTGGCGGCCGGTTTCCCGATGACAGGGCAGGTGACCTTGGGGGCTATCATGACCTTGATGGTGTTGCTGGTTGCCCTGAGCTTTGCCTGGCTGCGCCACCGCGGTTCACCACACGAGCAAATGGCTATCTGATCTACCTGATTAAGCTGGTTCAAATTAACCTCGCTAAGCCCACCGTGACCGGTGGGCTTTTGCGCAAGTGCTGCGCTGCGATTGTGTGATCAAGTGGTACCTGATGGCCCTTTATGGTGCGCGTAAAAAGAAAAAGCCCGTCACACTGGTGACGGGCTTTTTGCATTGGTACCCCGAGATGCCGTTGCCGGTTTGGGCCCTTGAACCGTAGGTTCAAGGCGGAGATCAGATCTAACCGCAGGCTTCTCGGTCGGGCCGAGCATGCACAATAGCCAGAAGACTAACCCCCTATTGGGTATGATTATCGGCTCGGGGACTTGAACCGGCTGACAAACATCCCAGGGAATTTTAAAACGGTTTGCGATTAGGGCTGTTGCCCCTCTTCGCTGGAATCGCCATATTGTCCGTGCTCGATCAAGGCCGCTTCTATGGTGCGTTGCAGCATCTTGATCCGCTTGTCCATGGTCTCAGAGTATTGGTGGTTCTTCTCTTTTTCAAGGCAGAGTTCATGACAGAAATTAAGCGCCGCCATGATCGCCAATTGCTCATTACTGGAGACTTTGGAACGTTGACGCAGATCGATCAGCTTGTCCGTTAGCTGATCAGCGGCCTGGCGCAGGGCATCCTGCTGTCCCAAGGGACAGGATACCTTGTAGGGACGTCCCAAAATGACGATTTCTACGGCCTCTGTGCTCATGCCTTCCTCAATACGGCGGAGCTGATTTCCGCCTTTATCCACGTGGACAACTGGGCGGGACTATATAGCGCAGATGCATAAGTTTCAAGGCCTTGCTGGCCCTGGAACAGGGAGAATGCTAGGATCCTGACTATTAATTCTGCATTTTTGACTGAACTTTGAGCGGATCCTCGATGAGCAAAACGAACTCCCTTGAATATACCGCTGTGGCTGATCTCATGGAACACCATGAATTGATGGCCACCGCAGTAGAAGCCCACGGTGTGATCTGTGGTCTGGTGTGTGGTGGTGTCGCCCTGGATGACAAGAGCTGGCAGCCCCCTTTTAATGACCTAGTGAACGATGGTTTTGGCCTGCCAGCGCCGGTGCGCCAGGTGATGACCGATCTTTATCACAATGTGGTCGATAGCCTGATGGCCCAGAAGGGGGTCGAGCTACTGCTACCCAGTGACGATGCGCCGCTGGACGAGCGTATCGATTCGCTGGTGGATTGGTCCCAGGCGTTTTTGGCCGGTTTTGGGGTGGTACAGCAAGATCTTTCCCGCGCCTCGGAAGAGCTGCAGGAGATGATCCAGGATATCGCCAGTATCACCCAAGTCTCTGCCGAATTTGATCAGGAAGATGATGAGAACGAAGCCTCCTTCCTGGTGATCTATGAGCACGTCAAGCTGGGGGTCATGATGACCTTCGAAGAGTTTGGCAAGCGCCCCGATACCCC
>JBOFSK010000034.1:0-2433 GCA_051651505.1 Aeromonas sp. | reverse complement strand
ACCGATCAGGATCACATCCGGTGCTTGGCGCAGCGAGCTTTTCAGCGCCACATCAAACGACTCGGTATCCACCCCTACCTCTCGCTGGGTCACCAGGCTACGGCCATGTTGATGTACGAACTCAACCGGGTCTTCCACCGTCAGAATATGACCATCGGCATGCTGGTTGCGATAACCGATCATGGCGGCCTGAGTGGTCGATTTTCCCGCCCCAGTGGCGCCAACAAACAGCACCAGCCCGCGCTTGGCCATCGCGACCTCTTGCAGGATATTGGGCAGTTGCAGCTCTTCAACGGTGGGGATCCGAGTCTCAATCCGGCGCACTACCATGCCGGGCAACTCCTGCTGCCAAAAAGCACTGATCCGAAAGCGACCGAGTGTCTCGCGCTGGATGGCATAGTTAGCCTCCTTGCTACGGATAAAACGCTCGAAGTGATCGCGGCTCAAGGTCTCTCTGATCAAGGTCAGCGCGCCTTTTTTGTCGAGCGCCTGATCACCCAGCGACACCAAGTGACCGTTCACTTTGAGGGTGGGAGGGGAGCCCACCGTCACAAACAGATCAGATCCCTTTCGCTCGACCAGCGCGGTCAACAGCTCATCCAGATTTATCATTTTCCCCTCCTTGGGTGAATAAGATATTAAATACTATTGGGATCAACCGCCTTGACCTTGGCATCCAGGGATGCCACCACCCCGCGGCTAACCAGCTGCTTGAGGCTCTGATCCATGGTCTGCATGCCGTGGGTCATCCCGGTCTGGATCACCGAATAGAGTTGAGCGATCTTGTCTTCCCGGATCAGGTTACGCACCGCCGGAATACCCATCATGATTTCATGGGCCGCCACCCGGCCACCGCCAATGCGCTTGAGCAGGGTCTGAGAAATGACCGCCCGCAGGGATTCAGAAAGCATGGAGCGCACCATGTCCTTCTCGGCGCCCGGGAAGACGTCGATGATACGGTCGATGGTCTTGGCCGCTGACGAGGTGTGCAGGGTACCAAACACCAGGTGGCCGGTTTCGGCTGCGGTCATGGCCAGACGAATGGTCTCAAGATCGCGCATCTCCCCCACCAGAATAATATCCGGGTCTTCCCGCAGCGCCGAACGCAGGGCATTACTAAAACTGCGCGTATCCCGGTGCACTTCTCGCTGGTTCACCAGACAACGTTTATTTTCATGAACGAATTCGATAGGGTCTTCGATAGTGAGAATATGGTGGTGAAAGTTTTCGTTGATGTAGTTGACCATGGCAGCCAGGGTGGTCGACTTACCCGAACCGGTCGGGCCTGTCACCAATACCAGCCCGCGCGGAAATTCGGCAATCTTGCGGAAAATCTCTGGTGCATCAAGGTCATCCAGACTCAGTACTGTGCTCGGGATAGTCCGAAATACCGCGCCAGAGCCGCGTGCTTGCTGAAAAGCATTGACCCGGAAACGAGCCAGATTGGGCACCTCAAACGAAAAATCGACCTCAAAGTTCTCTTCCAGCTCTTTGCGTTGATGATCGTTCATGATGTCATAAATGAGAGCGTGCACTTCCCTATGTTCCAGGGCGGGCAAATTGATCTTGCGAACCTCACCATCAACCCTGATCATCGGGGGAACCCCGGCCGACAGGTGTAGATCCGAGGCTTTATGCTTTACACTAAAAGCCAATAACTCTGTGATATCCATAGACTTGTCATTCTCCCATCACAAGATCACTAACGATATATGAACCAAATTGCCCAGCACCTGCTTCAGGTAAAAGCACAGATTGCCCAGGCCGCCACACGGGCAAACCGCCACCCGCATCATGTCAAGCTGCTTGCCGTGAGCAAAACCAAACCCGTTGAGGCGATCATGGCTGCTTATGCTGCCGAACAGCGCTGTTTTGGTGAATCTTACGCCCAGGAAGCAGCGACCAAGATCGATACTTTGCGCCAACAGCCCGAATATAGCGACATAGAGTGGCACTTTATTGGCCCGTTGCAATCAAACAAATCCAAACTGGTTGCCGAGCGGTTCGACTGGGTGCAGAGCGTGGATCGGGACAAACTGATCGATCGACTTAACAACCAGCGCCCAGCCACGATGGCACAGCTAAATATTTGTTTGCAAATAAATATTAGCGGAGAAGATAGTAAATCTGGCACCTCGGAACAAGAGATATTCCACCTTGCCGAACGGGTCTTTCAAAGCGATCGGCTGTGCTTGCGGGGCCTGATGGCGATTCCCGAACATACCCACGACGAAACCGTATTGGCAGCCCAAATGGCCCGCATGCAGACTCTGTTCACCGAGCTTGCGCGACAATACCCCACGGTAGATACCCTTTCGATGGGGATGAGCGAGGATCTTGAGCTGGCTATCGCCCACGGCAGCACCATGGTTCGGGTCGGCACCGCCATCTTTGGTGCCCGTGACTACTCATAGACGAGGATCTCCGCGGCCT
>JBOFSK010000033.1:0-3500 GCA_051651505.1 Aeromonas sp. | reverse complement strand
GAGAGCCCGGTCGATCGCTGGAAGGCGGTGATTGCCCCCAATCCGGACGTGCTGCTGGAGAGCTACGCCCTGTTCAAGGATTGGCTGGTACTGGAGGAGCGTAACAAGGGGCTGACACGACTGCGCCAGATCAACTGGCAGAGCGGTGACGAGCAGGAGATCGCCTTCGACGATCCCGCCTATGTCACCTGGCTCGCCTACAACCCGGAGCCCGATACCCGCGCCCTGCGCTATGGCTACTCCTCCATGACCACCCCCTCATCCACCTATGAGCTGGACATGGCGAGCGGCAAGCGCACCCTGCTCAAGCAGCAGCCGGTGGCAGGCTTTGTGCCTGCGCAGTACGCCAGCGAGCGACTCTGGGTTACCGCCCGCGACGGCGTATCCGTGCCGGTGTCGCTGGTCTATCGCAAGGACAAGTTCAAGAAAGATCATGCCGATTCAGCCAAGAATCCGCTGCTGGTCTATGGCTATGGCTCCTACGGTGCCAGCATGGACCCCGACTTCAGCAGCTCACGCCTGAGCCTGCTGGATCGGGGCTTCGTCTACGCCATCGCCCATATCCGGGGTGGCGAGGAGCTGGGTCGCCACTGGTACGAAGATGGCAAGCTGCTCAACAAGCAGAACACCTTCAATGACTTCATCGATGTCACCGAAGCGCTGGTCGCCCAGGGGTATGGCGCCAAGGATCAGGTCTACGCCATGGGGGGCAGTGCCGGTGGCCTGCTGATGGGCACCGTCATCAATCAGGCGCCCCAGCTCTATCACGGCGTGGTGGCGCAAGTGCCATTCGTCGACGTGGTCACCACCATGCTGGACGAGTCCATTCCCCTCACCACCGGGGAGTACGACGAGTGGGGCAACCCGAACCAGAAGCGCTACTACGACTACATGAAGCGCTACAGCCCCTACGATCAGGTGAAAGCGCAAGCCTACCCCAACCTGCTGGTCACCACCGGATTGCACGACTCACAAGTGCAGTATTGGGAGCCTGCCAAGTGGGTCGCCAAGCTGCGTGAGCTGAAAACGGATGATAATAAGTTGTTGCTCCATACCGACATGGATGCCGGCCATGGCGGCAAATCAGGCCGCTTCAAAGCCTACGAAGATATTGCACTGGAGTACGCCTTTATTCTGGCACTGGCCACCCCGGCCAATTGACCATTTGGTCTGACACCAGCCCTTGCTGCGCAAGGGCTGCGTAGACCGCTTCATAGTAGTTTTTACCTCTTCCATTTGTTGCAATATCAGCTTAATCTTCGGCTAGAAAGTGGGGGGCACCATCATGCCTCTCAACACGTAACTCCGTTATTTCCGCCATTTTGTTTGATCTTTGTTGGTTAAATGTGCTTAATCGGAGTGCTTACAACTTAAAATTCGGTTCATCAGGACCAAATTAACTGCAGCTGAAAAGCCGCCTTTACACTCACCACAGGATGGGGGTGACGGCACGTTAAAGGGGCATCATAACCCCGGTAACCTCGCTAACACGTAACGGGCAACACGCTATTGAATCCAGTGTTGCCATCCATTACCCGAGGATCGGGTGAGCAAAATCGGAAAGGGAGAAAAAATGAAAGGATTATCTTTGGCATGCGCCTTGTCTGTGGCGCTTTTTGGCACCTCTTTTGGTGGCCAGGTACAAGCGCAGGAGCGCTTCGTCACCATAGGTACCGGCGGCCAGACCGGCGTCTACTATGTGGCGGGCCAGTCCATCTGCCGCTTCCTCAATCGCGGCGCCGCCGATCACCAAATCAAGTGCAACGCCCCAGCCAGTGGTGGCGGCGTGGCCAACGTCAACGGCATCCGCAGCGGTGAATTCAACTTCGGCATCATGCAGTCTGACCACCAATTCAAGGCGATGAAAGGGCTGCCGCCGTTCCAGGCCGAAGGTGCCATGGATGACATTCGCGCCATCTTCTCCTTGCAGAGCGAGGTGTTTACCATCCTGGCGCGCCGTGATGCCAAGATCGCCAGCTTCGACGATCTGAAGGGCAAGCGGGTCAACATCGGCAACCCGGGCTCCGGCCAACGTGACACCATGGAAGAGATCATGGCGGTCAAAGGCTGGAAGAAGGGCGACTTTGGTCTGGTCTCCGAGCTGAAACCGGCCGAGCAGGCTTCTGCCCTCGGTGACAACAACATCGATGCCATGAGCTACTTCGTCGGCCACCCCAACGGTGCCATCCAGGAAGCCTCCACCACCACAGATGCGGTACTGGTGCCGGTGACCGGCGCGGATATCGACAAGCTGCTGGCTGAGAAGAGCTACTACAGCAAGGCCGAGATCCCGGGCGGCATCTACAAGGGCAGCGATCAACCCACCCCATCCATCGGCGGCAAAGCGGTGCTCTCCACCAGTGCCAAGGCCGATCCGGAAGTGGTCTATCAACTGGTCAAGTCGGTGTTCGACAACCTGGATCGCTTCAAGCGTCTGCACCCGGCCTTTGCCGACCTGAAAGAGACTGACATGATCAAGGTTGGCCTCTCTGCACCGCTGCATGAAGGGGCTGCCCGCTACTACAAAGAACGCGGCTGGCTCTGATTTCAGGCCTCGGGGCCTTTGTCACTCTCCTCGACACCCGTCTGCCGCCTGATTGCGGAGGCGGGTGTCGCTCTTGTTGTATTCATTGGCACAAGTTAACCCTATGCAAGATAAACAACTCTCTACCGAGGAACTGATCGCCCAGGACGTAGGCGCTCGCCTGCCGCTGGGCACCATGGGTGGACTGATCACCGCCCTCGCGCTGACCTGGTCCCTGTTCCAGCTTTGGATCGCCTCACCACTCCCCTTTATGGTGGGCTTTGGGGTACTGAATGATACCGAAACGCGCTCGATCCACCTGACCTTCGCCCTGTTGCTGGCGTTTATGGTGTTTCCGGCCCGCCGCACGTCACCCCGGGATCGGGTACCCCTTAGCGATATAGCCCTCGCGCTGATTGCAGCGGGGGCTGCCGCCTACCTGTTTGTGATGTACCAAGCGCTGGCCATGCGCCCGGGCAGCTTGACCACCGCCGATCTGGTGACCGCCTGTATCGGCCTGCCACTGTTGCTGGAAGCGGCACGCCGGGCCTTGGGGCCTGCACTGGCGATCATTGCCATCGTCTTTCTCGCTTACAGTCTTGCCGGCCCCTGGATGCCGGGACTGCTGGCCCACCGCGGAGTGAGCTTTACCGCGCTGGCCAACCATCAGTGGATCACTACCGAAGGGGTGTTTGGCATCGCCCTCGGCGTCTCCACCAGTTTCGTGTTTCTGTTCGTGCTGTTCGGTGCCCTGCTAGAACGGGCCGGTGCCGGTCACTACTTTATCCAGCTCGCGTTCAGCCTGCTCGGTCACCTGCGCGGTGGCCCGGCCAAAGCGGCAGTGGTCGCCTCCGGTCTGACCGGGCTGATCTCCGGTTCGTCCATCGCCAACGTGGTGACCACCGGCACCTTTACCATCCCGATGATGAAGAAGGTTGGCTTTAGCGCCGAGAAAGCCGGCGCGGTAGAAGTCGCC